>JBMCCK010000096.1:0-4569 GCA_048619255.1 Methanohalophilus sp.
TATCTGTTTACTGTCATTTTGCTCACCTCTTCAGTGTTGATGGAATTGGTCCTTGAGTTTGCCAAGATCTGCGCCTGCAAGAATTGCCTCTGCCATCTTTGGTGCATCGGCAGCCTCTTCTCCGTATACTCCTAGCTCATAGGTTGATACGAAGTCCTGGTTCACAGCACCGCCACCACACTGGAATGGAACTTTTATGCCTGCTTCAAGAAGCCTGTCATTGACAGCCTTGAATGCATACATTGTGGTGGTCATCAAAGCGGTTCCTGTCACCATCATTGGTTTTTCTTTCTTCACAGCTTCAATTACTTCGTCTACCGGTACATCACGTCCGAGATCCACGACATCGAAACCATTTGCTCTCAGGAGGGCTGAGACAATGGACTTACCGATGTCATGCACGTCACCTTCTGCAACATGGCACACAATCTTACCTTTGGACACAGGTGGTTCCTTGGCCTGGGATTTACAGTAATCAATACCATCAAGCATTGCATCTGCAGACATCATTACATTTGGCAGGAAAATTATACCTTCATCGTAGAGTTTTGTTACCACTCCCATTCCCACCATCAGGGCATCATCAATTAAAGCAATTGGATCCTTACCGGCTTTAATTGCTTTCTTAAGGCCCTCTACTGTGTCATCTTCTTCTCCCTCATAGATTGATTCTGCAATAGGGCGAATCAGATCGTCTTTTGGATAAAGTTCTGCTGCCGCGTCATCCGGCGTCATTGCTTTTTCCATTTTGACGTTATACCTTTCCAGAATTTCACTGGGGTCTAAGTCCAAACTGGTCATTCTACACTTCCTTCCATATTTGTTTTAAATATATTCAGGGTCAATGCCTGGTGGCGATTGGCCCAACTCCAATCAATTGTGAGGTTTAATCAAACCTCATATTCAAATGTGATATAATAATATATAAACATTTGTGTTGGTAAATACTTATATATATAATCTGCGTATTATTTCGTATTTACATCTATATATTTATACAGTATAGAAACGCTTTATTGGTTGCTTTTTTTTTAGTATATAGACTTAAATTTGAATAATGAATATTATTACTTGCAACAATACTTATATGTTATAAGGAAAAGGGCTGGCAGAATAGACAATATAAATAAACATTTACACTCAAATATACATAAATAATAAATATAACTATACACACGCTGTAGCATAGCGTTTTCAAAAAAACAGTACAAATAATTAAATTATGACATAATGGATAGAAATAATTATATATAGGAGAAATCCAAACAAGCAAAATTAGTAGAAAAAATTATAGAAATCAAAGGCCATAATTTGATGAATTAAAGGTAGCCACTTCAGATAAATAGGTATCCAGGCAATTACAAATAAAAGATTCCATGTCTTCGTCCAATGATTTCAGGTCATTTTGGGCTTTCTTTATTGTGGCTTTTTCAAACTTGGATAACGCCAGGAATCCTTCAGAACCACTTTCTATTAATTCACAAGCTTTCATGCCTGCCTCTTTTCCCCTCAGGTACAAATCATCCGGATGGGCAGTTATTACTTCACCAATACGATACGCATTGTCATAAGATAGTATGAATGCCTGTGGATCCCTGTATCTGTCCGAAACCATCAACACATCACGCAGAGTTTTACCCACTCCGGCTTCCAGTGCCGTATTCATCATGCTGCAATCATAAGAAAGGGTTTCTCCCCAACACTGTACAGTGGTTCCTCCAAAATCTCCCCGGTATTCCACGGATTCATTGGACCATAGATCACAACACTGCATGGCCATGTTACCCATCAGATCTGAGTGGGCACATGTTGAACCTTTGCCTTCCTGGGAAATAGGGTAACCGGTAATTGCCTTAATGATATTGTTCTCATAACCACAGTCCTTGCCCGGACCAATTGCACCTGCTTCATAGGCAGCAAGGGATCGTGATGCGGAAATAGCCCTTACAACAGATGCCACACTATGAGATAATTTGAAGTCAAGCAATCCCCCTGCAACAAACATTGCAGTGTTTGCCTGTGCACAGGCCGTATCTCCTGCAGGTACTACCTTGTTTTTCTTTGCAATACTGCAGATATCCTGCCATATATATTCAACATCTAGTGCGCCAAGTATACCAACTGAAAAGATCACTCCCCGCATATCATTCCTCAGGATGGAATGATCAAATACTTCTTTACCTCCAAGGGATTCAATCGACAACATATCCGCTCCTGAAGACGCGACTTGCTCAAACGATTCAAGAATACGGGAATAGGCATCTCCCCGCAGATCAATACTTTCCCGATCTCCCCGGACATCACCCACTGTATGCCTCAGGGCACATTTGATACCATATTCATCATGGTACTCTTCCATGATTGCTTTTTGAGCAGTTGCAATATCGGCCCCCCAGCCAGGGTTATGTGTCATCTGTTGCACATGTTCGGTTTCAAGTACCACTGATGGAAAACCAACCTGGACCATCCTTTCCATTATGTCACGTGTAATACGCTCGTATTCATTTACAAGCGTTGCTTTATTTTCAGCCGCATCCGGCCGGGGAGCATAATTGATTTCAGCAGTAGTATATCCAGCACCAATTTCCAGACCAAGACCGGTTTTCACAGGATATTTTGAGTGGCCAAAAAGAAGGTCTTCAAAATTGTCATATTCCATGGAAGAATAACGTTTAACAGACATAATATGGATCTCCTTAGTGTTTATGGAAAGTATCCCTTAATTTCCTTATATCCAATCCGTGCAGAATGGAATCTGCAATTTTGGGTACGTCTGCAGCTTCCTCGCAATATATTCCTAGATCATAATCAGAAACAAAGTCCTGGGTAACAGCACCGCCTCCACAGACCACAGGCACATTTATATCACTTGCCAGCAGTCGCGAATTCACATCTTTGAAAGCATGCATTGTAGTGGTCATCAAGGCAGTTCCAGAAAGCATGATGGGATTTTCTCTTTTGACTGCGGCCACAACTTCTTCAACAGGCACATCTTTTCCAAGGTCAATAACCTCATAACCATTGGCACGTAAAAGAACGGTTACAATCTTTTTCCCGATGTCGTGGATATCACCCTCTACAACATAAGAAATGATCTTGCCCTTTGATTCATGAATCTGTTTTGATTGTTCCTTGCAGTATTCTATACCTTCAATCATCGCCTGGGCAGAGATAAGAACATCCGGCAGGTACAACAATCCGTAATCATAGAGAGTAGACACCACCTCCATTCCTGCCATTAGAGCATCGTTTATAAGTGAAAGAGGGTCTACTCCGGAATCAATTGTATTTTGCAAAGCAGCAACAACTTCATCCTCATCGCCTTCAAAAACAGCTTTGGCAATCTGGCGAATGTGAGGATCTGTGGGGAACAGCTGTTCTGCCACGTCTTCAGGGGTCATGTCGCTTTCAACCAATATGTTGTAGCGTATCAAGATGTTTTTAGGATTGATATCTATCATTTTTGCCCCACTTTGACTGCATTACTGATTTTCTCTTACTCTGTAGTAATAATTTATGAATTTATCGTCATTCAACAATTCTATTAACAACTACTACTACCTCACTACCGTTCAATTCCCCCTTTTGCATTGTAGTATCGACATTTATTAGATTATTGTTTTTGTCCATCAAAGTGAACAAGTGTTGCTGCTTGTTACCTCTGAGTGCTTCGTTAAAGGCATTTGCAGCATCAAGTACCTGAGCATGCGAATGAATTTTTATAAAATTCATACCTGTTATTTCCTGTTTAGAATATTTCAGGGTTTTTGCAACGTTAAGATTGGAGTAAAGAATGCAACCTTCTGAATCCACTACAAAAATCAGCTCAGATATTGTATCAAAGAGAACCTGTAAATCATACTGGCTTTTCTGGATGCCTGCTTCTTTTTCAATTCTGTCAAGTACAGAACTTATCTGGTTTGCCACAGTTTCAAGCGAGTTACGTATAGAATATGGGATTTCATAATTTTTATGAGATGCCAAAAACAATACCGCAGATAAAATATCATTGCTTATTACAGGGATAATGGCTGTCGCCAGGAGATTATCCTTGCCTTTTTTGGATTTAGAGAAAGGATAGATCTCAGAATAAAGTTTGTATACGGGATATTGTACTGACAGGAACTTTCCTCTAAGTGAATCCTTTTCAATTGTAGAATGATTTTCAGCAAATTCACTGGAAAGATTACGATGAGCTACAATATTGAAGTCTCTACTGGATTTATCAACAACATAGAGGGCACCTGCATCCACCCCTTCGATATGAAGAGCCAGCTCGAGTAACTGATCAAACATTTCCTGCATATCACCGGCGGGTGTCAGGAAATTCCCAATATCGGTATCAATATCCAAAAATCGATTTACTCTTTTTCTTTCAGTGATATCAAGTATAATTCCCTGATAGTGGCTTATTTCACTATTCTCATATTGGATAGAACCTCGTTCTTCAACCCAACGCACGTCCCCCTTTTTTGTGATTATGCGGTATTCCAGATTGTAATCAGACATTCCCTCATCTGAATATTTTGCAAGTTTCTGATGGACATAATCCATATCAGAGGGATGTAT
>JBMCCK010000097.1:0-4541 GCA_048619255.1 Methanohalophilus sp.
AATGGGTCCGCTGAGGTATCCTGATGTTGTTTCCACTCTTAAGAAAACCTGGCTCAGGATACGTGAGTTTGTTTACATCGCTTTCCCTCTTCTGATAGTGGGAAGTGCATTACTGGGTGGACTGGATACTCTGGGTATTCTGGATATTTTCGAGAATGCCGTATCTCCTATATCTGTAGGGCTTCTGGGTCTGCCTGCTTTTGCTGCCACAGCACTTGTATTCGGTATCCTGCGCAAGGAAATGGCGCTTGAGATTCTGGCGGTGCTTGCGGGTACTGCTAATTTTGCGATGGTATTGACACCTCTGCAGATGTACGTGTTTGCTATAATCACAACAATATATATTCCATGTGTTGCAACCATTGCAATACTAAAACATGAGCTGGGCACAAAGGATACTGTTATGATTTCCACATTTACAATACTTCTTGCATTCACCGTGGGTGCATTAGTCTACCAGATCGGAATGCTCTTGTAAAACAGGTAAAAATCGACAGGTTTTTAAAAATAATCAACGGTGTTAACCTTAATGACACGCATCACTGATCCCCGGAAAAGAAATGCAATATCTGTTTTGCAAGACATCTTTGAAATGAACAATATGAGAGAACCTGTGGGTGAAGAGATGGATTCTTTGCTCGAAACCATGGGCACACATGCCAGTCTTGTAGAGGACGGTGTTTTATTAAAAGAAGATTTTATTGATACAAGCCCGGATTTGCCACTGAGAGTCAACGAAGGAATGTAATTTACCAGTCGGGAGTGAGATTGAGTAGTTCTACTACATCCCGCAGGATGTCTGGATCAAACTCATCATCTATCCTGTAGTCACTCAGTACGTGACCTTCCAGACTGATTCCATCAACATAACCGTACCAGTAGATCACCATTCCGCTACCGTATAATTCTTCATAGCGGGAAAACTGTTTTTCGAGATAGGTCTGATGTTCAGCTTCGTTACCAAATACTGCTTTACTTTCGATCCAGTTAACCTGCTGACCTCGTATCTCAACAGGATCTGGGAGGAGAAAATCAGGTGTTTTTTCTGCACCTTGCTTTTTCAATTCTTCTTCTGTTAGATATTCGATATTTCTGTATTCAAGCCATCTGGCTACAATCATTTCCCCGAATATTCCTTTTCTGGTCTGAAAAGAATGGGCTTCAGGTGAAAAATAGAGGTCTATTTCAAGAGCTTCCTTTATTTCAGATGCAAGCCGGTTGTCTTCTATCTCACTGAGGTGATTGAATACGTATTTCTTGGACATCCCCATTTCTTTTAGCAGTATTGTGGCTATAAGGGTAGGAGGGAATTTGTATTCTTCTGAAAGTTGAATTATGCTGCTGCCCAACTTCCATTTTTTGAGCAATAAAGTACTTTTATTCTGGATAATATAGTAATTTTTCTTGACATGATCTATAATTTTCTGGTGCAGGATGGAAGCTACTACACCTACAGGCTGACAGTAATCCAGAGCCAATTTTTCGAAGTCTGAAGCATCCCTGACGTTTCGGTGTATCTCATTGTATTCAGTTTTGTCCATCCTTGTTCTCCTTCAGGAGACATTTGTCGCATTGTTTGGTTGCACAGTACCTTTTAGCGTACTCCACTATCAGGGCGTGATATTCCTTGTACATTTCCACATCTTTTGGAATATTTTTCTCAAATATTTCCTGCAGCTGGTGGTAATTGCCCTCAATTCCAATACATCGCATTATTCTGGTCGTATACGCATCAATTACAAAACAGGGTTTTCCGGCAGCATATAAGAGGATACTATCTGCGGTTTCAGGTCCGATGCCCTTTAATTCAAGTAAACGTCTGCGTAGTTTTTCTGTTGGAAGTGAAAGAAGTACTTCTTCTCCGTGATGATCAAAATAGCTTGATATCTCCTGTAATCTGCTGGCCTTCTGTCTGTAAAATCCGGTACATCTGACATCCTCTTCAAGTTCCTGCAGATCTATCTCTGCCAGTTTACCGGCCTCAAGCATATTTTTCTGTTTGAGGTTATCGATAGCTTTTTCCACGTTAGTCCACTTTGTCTGCTGGGTAAGTATTGCTCCGACTATAACTTCAAAAGGAGTTTCAGCAGGCCACCACTGCTGTGGACCAAATTCCCGGATGAGCGTGTCATATACAGATTGCAGCATATCTGCGTACATGTTATCTGCTTTATCTGTCTGACCAGAACTCTTTTTCATAATCATCTGGAAGATCAAGTTTCATTGCTTTGTCTATACTTTTCCTCTTTCCTTCTGTGGATATTTCTCTGGTTTTTTCTTCCCCAGCAGCCTTATCTCTTTCTGGTTGTGGTATTTCCTCTGTGGGTTCTCTGGAATCTACCGGTGGTTCTGTCCTGTTCTTTAGTTTTTGCTTTACACGTTGTGCATATTCATCCACTACAGACTCGGAACTCCTTCTCATTTTTGTGGTCTGATTATACCCAATGGAACAGTTTTCATCACCGGTACGCCAATCCACATGGTAGAGGTGACACTTTCTTTTTTTGCACACCTGGGTCCCATCAATGGGACAGATTTCCGGTAAAGACATTCATAACACTCCTCATATAGGTGAATATCAGAGGCTCTTAAGGGTATCGGCTATCAGGGGAGCTACCGAGATACTGCTCTGTGGTTTTTCAAGGGTATCAGTGGATATTATCTCCTTGACTCCGGCATTGTAAAGACGCACCACAGCATTGCGTGCAAGTACTGGGTGTATACAGGCAACATATATGTCTGCTGCATCCTGTTCTTTAAGCATACGGATAGATTCTGCCATGGTCCCACCGGTTGCGATCATGTCGTCCAGCAGTATCAGGTCCCTTCCGCTCACATCAATCTCTTTTTCAGCAATCGTTACACTTTCTCCACTATGCCTTGTTTTTTCAAGTTGTTCGTAGGGAATGCCTATGTCTGCAGATGCACTTATTGCAAGTTCGAGGGCACCGACATCTGGAGAGATTATGAGTGGATCTGTCAGGTTCAGGGATCGTATATGATTTCCGATTAAATGTGAAGCGTCAAGGTCAAAGGAATCGGCATTGAAATGCTCAAGTATACTTCTCTCATGTATGTTTACCGTGAAAACCCTGTCAGCGTTTATGGTTCTGGCAATTGCGCGCGCACTGACGGGTTCTCCCCGCTTGAATACTTTGTCCTGTCTGGCATATCCCATATAGGGTATCACAACGTTGATGGTTGGTGCTTCCTCACAAGCATCTATTAATTGTAGCAGGGCTACATAATCGCTATCTGTAGGTGTACTCTGTATTATAGTAACATCATCGATGCTGTCATCCTTGATGCGGGTATACAGTTCCCCGTCAGGGAATCTTTTATAGTCGCATATTGTGGGAGGCGTATTGAGTTGCTGTGCCACTTTAGAGGCAAGCAATTGGGAAGCTGGTCCGGCTATTATTTTCACATCATTCCCTCGCTTTTTTGATAATGGCTATGAATGTACTGGTTACTTATAAGAATTGGGTATCAGCTTTCTTTTGCTTTATGGATTACCTCAATATCAGTAATCCGGGTATGGGGATAGTTTCCGGTTTCATCCTTCTCAAGTGCCTTGACCATGTCCCATATTGCAAGGAGAGCACAGCTTACGCCTGTAATTGCTTCCATTTCCACGCCGGTCTGTCCTCTGGATTTGACCGATAGGTCAACAGTAATCCTGTCTGTACATATCTCAAAATCCATGTCGATACCGGTTATCGGGATCTGGTGGCACATAGGAATGAGCTCCGGTGTCTTTTTGACAGCCATTATGGCGGCAATGCGGGCGGTGGCCAGTACATTGCCTTTTTCAATATCTCCCTTTTGTATTTCTCCAATAGTTTCTTTACAAAGGAATATACTGCCCCGGGCAAGAGCAGTGCGTTTCACTTGACTTTTTTCGGAAACGTCGACCATATGGACATGGCCATCTTTGATGTGAGTAAATTCTCCCACGGATTCGCCTCATTTAATCTATTCTGAGATTCTGGCGCTGCTCATAATCCTCAAGTTTTTCCCCGAGAGCTTTGTGTAGTGTCCGGGCTTCACCAACACTTAATTTGATTATTTCTTCATCTTCTCCGTGGCTGATTATAACCCGCAGCCTGTTCCTTTCAATATCCACTACAATATTCCTGTCTTTTGTGTGCGTCATTTAATTCACCTTTCATTGTTTCATAATGTCTGTAATATGTTCGATCACATCGGTTGCCAGTAATCCATACCCCTTTTTTGCAAAAGCAACATCTCCTGCCCCTCCATTTACAAATGCACCGCAGCAAGCTGCATTAAACGCATCCGTGCGACAGAACAGGGCACCAATGATTCCCGCAAGCACATCTCCTGTGCCGCCAACGGACATACCTGCATTTCCGCTATCATTTTTTCTTATGTATCTGCCATCAGAAATTATATCGGTTTTTCCCTTAAGGACAGTTATAATTTTATTTTCCCGGGAAAAATCCTGTAATATTTTGGCTCTTGCAGGCAGTTCTTTTTCAACTTCCTTTCCTGTGAGCCTGGCTAATTCCCCTGCATGA
>JBMCCK010000098.1:0-4490 GCA_048619255.1 Methanohalophilus sp.
GAGCCCACAGGTCTCGCAGCGGACTTCATAGAATTTATACTGAGTGAGGAAGGTACAGAAATTGTCTCTGATGTAGGATACTTCCCTGCGGAATCTTCTTCTGAAACTGCAGAAGCAGAAGAAATTGATGTAAAAGGTTCGACAACTGTGCTCCCCCTTGCACAGCCAGCAGCTGAAACTTATATGGCAAACCACCCCGAAGCTTCAATCAGTATCAGTGGTGGTGGCTCAGGCACAGGTATTGCAGCCCTGGTAGATGGCGATGTGGATATTGCAATGGCTTCCAGGCAGATCAAGGATTCCGAGATAGATAATGCTAAATCAAACGGAATTGACCCTGTAGAACATGTAATCGCATGGGATGGACTCACAGTAGTAGTAAACCCGGCAAATCCCGTGGATCAGCTGACCTATGACGAGATTAAAGGAATCTATGATGGGTCAATAAGCAATTGGAAAGATGTAGGTGGAGAAGATAAAGAAATCGCAGTCATAAACCGTGACAGCAGTTCAGGTACATACGGATATTTCCAGGGAGAAATTCTTGGAGGAGATAATGAATTCCGTCAGGACGCAACTTCCACAAGTTCAAACGGTGAAGTAGTACAGTCAGTTAAACAGAACGATGGAGCAATCGGATATATCGGTTTTGCCTATCTTGATGATAGTGTGAAAGGTGTAGATGTAGATGCAGGCGAAGGGATGGTTGCACCCACTTCTGAAAATATCCTTGAAGGCGAATATCCCCTTTCCAGACCTCTTCACTTCTACACAGACGGAGAGCCCACAGGTCTCGCAGCGGACTTCATAGAATTTATACTGAGTGAGGAAGGTATAGAGATTGTCTCTGATGTAGGATACTTCCCTGTTGAGTAAATGATTTGAAGCATGAACTCTTAGAGGTGAGCGATGTTTCACAGAAGACTTAAAGAGAAGGTCATTGAGAGTGGTTTGTTCTTAACAGCAGCGACGACTGTCGTTGTCCTTCTCTTCATTTGTATTTTTCTTTTTAGAGAAGGACATCTGTTATTCGAAACAAGTTCTTTTTCTGGTTTCATAACCGGTAGTTCATGGTATACCTCTTCAACACCACCACGTTTTGGAATTTTGCCCCTTTTATCCGGCTCATTGCTGGTCACAGCAGGTGCAATAGCCATAGCCGTACCCCTGGGTGTTGCTGCAGCAATATATATTTCTGAATTGGCAAGCCCAAAAATTGCTGACTTACTTAAGCCATTCATTGAAATTCTTGCAGGCATACCTTCCGTGGTATACGGTTTCTTTGGTCTGATAGTCCTAGTCCCCATTATAAAAGAAATTTTTGATTTACCCACAGGACAAACAGCCCTTACAGGTTCTATAATGCTTGCAATGATGGCACTACCCACAATAATATCAATTTCCGAAGATGCCATTAATGCAGTACCACAGGCACTTAAAGATGGTTCATTAGCCCTGGGGAGTACACAATGGCAGACAATTTATAAAGTAACATTGCCGGCTGCCCTTTCCGGAATATCCGCCGCAGTAATACTGGGAGTAGGCAGAGCAATCGGTGAAACAATGACAGTATTGATGGTAACAGGTAATATGGCCATAATACCCGGATTCCCTGAAGGACTTATAGACCCTGTCAAGACAATGACAGCAACTATTGCACTTGAAATGGGGGAAGTGCCCAAGGGCAGCCCACATTTTCATGCATTGTTTGCGGTTGGTTCAGTATTGTTTGTTACGACTTTTATAATAAATATGGTTGCAGATAGGATAAAAAGAAAATATAAACTCAAGGAGGGGCTCTGAGTGGATTCAAGAACTACTGAAAAAATAGCATTTGGTTTCCTCAGAGCATGTATGTGGGTTGTTGTCGCATTTGTAGCAGTCCTTATACTGTACATTGTATTTCAGGGATACAGCATAATGAGCTGGGATTTCCTGACAGAGATGCCAAAAAACCGAATGACCGAAGGTGGCATTTATCCCGCTTTGGTGGGGACAGCATATCTTGTTGCTATATCTATGGCTGTAGCAATCCCCCTTGGTGTTCTTTCAGCTATCTACCTGAATGAATATGCAAAGGAAAGCCGTTCAAAATGGATCCTTGAAATGGCAATCAACAATCTTGCCGGAACACCTTCCGTAGTATTCGGATTGTTTGGATTGGCATTGTTTGTCAAATTTTTAGCATTCAAGCCTTCAATTATCTCGGCATCCCTTACCCTTGCCCTCTTGATATTGCCAGTGGTAATCAGAGCAAGCAAAGAAGCCCTGATAACCGTCCCTCTGGCACACAGGGAAGCTTCTCTTGCACTTGGTGTGACAAAATGGAAGACCATAAGTACTATAGTATTACCAGAAGCGTTACCCGGAATAGTAACCGGAATCATTCTGAGTATAGGGAGGGTTGCAGGTGAAACGGCACCCATAATGTTCACAGGTGCAGCTTACTTTTTGCCACGTCTGCCGGATTCTATATTTTCACAGTTCATGGCATTGCCATACCACCTTTATATAATGGCTACATCCAGTGTCAACCCAACGGCAACCCAACCCATACAGTATGGAACTGCTCTTGTATTACTGATATTGGTACTGCTCATAAACGGCATAGCAATTGCTATCAGAAGACATTACAGGAAGAAACTTAACAGATGATTTTTAGAGGATAAGAGATGAGTGGAATTAATGATTTTGCAGACATTGAGGTCGAGGATCTCAATCTATGGTATGGACCCAATCAAGCCCTCCAGGATATAAATTTCAAAATCCCCAGCAAAAGTGTAACCGCTCTTATAGGCCCGTCAGGATGTGGAAAATCCACATTTTTACGCTGTATAAACAGGATGAACGATCTTATTAAAGTATGTCATATCGAAGGCAGGGTCAAGATCGACAATAAAAACATCTACGATGAAGATGTGGATGTAGTTGAACTCAGAAAGAAGGTGGGCATGGTTTTCCAGAAACCAAACCCATTCCCCATGTCAGTTTTCGATAATATCGCCTATGGCCCAAAAATCCACAAAGTTCCCAAAAAGGACATAAAAGGGATTGTAGATAAAACCCTGCAGGATTCAGCTCTTTACGAAGAGGTATCTGACAGGCTGGATTCATCGGCCCTGGACCTCAGTGGAGGACAGCAGCAGAGACTCTGCATTGCGAGGACAATGGCCGTAAAACCGGAGATCATTCTTTTTGATGAACCATGCAGCGCCCTTGATCCCATATCTACAAATAAGATAGAAGACCTGATCCTTGAGTTAAAAAAGGATTACACAATTGTAATTGTTACTCACAATATGCAGCAAGCGGCAAGAATTTCTGACTACACCGCATTTTTCCTCATGGGAAAAATAATCGAGTTTGGAGAAACAAACCAGATATTCGAAAACCCCAGGGAAAAACGTACTGAAGACTACATCACAGGAAGATTCGGGTGATTACATGGTTCGTGAGAAATACCATGCTGAACTTAATGAATTAAAAGAAAATATCTCTGATATGAGTGCCGTATCCCAGGAAATGTTCCGCAAATCTATAAAGGCGCTTGCAGATATCGATAAAGAACTTGCCCAGGAAATCATTGAAATGGACCAGACAGTAAATGATTTTGAGGAGAAAGTTGAAAATCGAATCACAAGATTGCTGGCATTACAGCAACCAATTGCCAGTGACCTTCGCCTGATAACGGCTTCTTACAGAATATCAATCGATCTTGAAAGAATGGGTGACCTGGCAGTAGATGTGGCCAAGAGAATAAAAAGGATGGATTCTGAGAAGGATCTTTCAATCTCTGAATGTAAAGCTATTATATCCACATGTGAGGAAATGATAGAACAGTCTATTACAGCCTATGCAGAATTGGATAGTGAGCTGGCAAAAGATATCACTGCAAAAGATGACATCGTCGACAGGAATGTTTACGCAGGCTGGCAGGATCTGGTCCATATGATGATCGACAACTCAACCATTATTGAAAATGCAGTGGAAATGATGTTCGTTCTCAGGTATCTGGAACGTATTGCAGATCATACATGCAATATATGTGAAAGTATCGTATACATTGCAACTGCTGAAAGGATCGATCTGAACTGATTAATCCTTTATCTTTCATTATTCATCCTATTTTTCAATTCGTAAAATTAATATGCTGAAGGTCTCTTCTATAACCCCTGAATAAAGAGAAATAGAGGCTATCAACGTGACCCAAGAACTTTTTGACCTGAATATAGGATATGTCCATTTCAAAAATCCAGTAGCCATCGCTCCAATGGCGGGTATTACTGACAGCTCATTCGTAAACAGTTATGGTAAAAGTGCCGCACTTGTGATAATGGGCGGATACAACCTTGATGAGAGAACCAATGCTGCAGCATGTGAACTCATAGAAAGAGGAAGAAAAGAATTCGTATCACAGGAGCCGATCGGGTTTATCACAAAAGAGCTAAATGCCGTTGATTTCGATGGGACAGTGGGGATAAACCTGCGCA
>JBMCCK010000099.1:0-4418 GCA_048619255.1 Methanohalophilus sp.
CGTCGAGTTCATCATAGTCGTCTTCCATTGTTTCAACCTCTTGTTGTCTGCATATGTAATGATTAATCATTTATATTATTGTTGGCTGTGTTGTTGCTACTTATTATAAAGGCAGATTTTGATGACCGGTATTATGAAATATTGTCATTATTGAACGTTGCTCTAGACAGTTTCATTTTCAGCGATTTCTTTTATCCTTTTGATAATCGCCTGCAGCCCGTCTGATCTGGCGGGTGAGAGATTTGATTTCAATCCGGTTTTTTCAATAAAGTACAGATCAATGTTTGCAATCTCCTGAGGATAGCGATTGTTTATGACCCTGAGTAAAAGAGCCATAATACCTTTGGTTATCATGGCATCACTATCGAGATTAAAGATCAATTTACCATTCTTTTTACAACTCCTGATCCATACCCTGGATTGACAGCCGCTGATTGAATTTTCGTCGGTCCTGGAATCTTCATCCATGGGCTCAAGCGCTTTGGCCGAACTGATTAGGAGGTCATACTTATCAAGCCATTCAAGGCCATCAAATTCCCTTATTATTTCATCCTGGATAGCATCTGTCACGTGTACATCATCTCTACTTTTTTGATCCCTTCAATAAGCCTGTCCACATCTTCTTTTGTATTATACAATGCAAAACTTGCCCGTATTGTCCCTTCTATTGTGAGGGATTCCATCAATGTCTGGGCACAATGATGACCTGTTCTGACGGCTACTCCCATTTTATCCATTATCAGGCCGACGTCATAATGGTGAACCTTATCCAGATTAAAGGAGATTGACCCGCACATCCGGTCAGTATTTCCATAAACTGTCACATTATCCATTTCCAGCAGCCTGTCTCTTGCGTAAGAATAAACGTCTTGTTCGTGTTTCTCTATTTTATCCAGGCCAATTTTTTGCATGTAATCGATTGCTGCCCCCATGCTTATTGCTCCTGCAATGTGCGGTGTGCCTGCTTCATATCTTAAAGGGGGTTCTTGATATGTTGTTTTTTCGAGACTTACTCTATCAACCATACCTCCTCCGCCCTTTGCCGGCATGAGATCTCTGAAGCGATCGTTTGTACAAAGCACCCCAACTCCGGTTGATGCATACATCTTGTGGCCTGAAGAAGCTAAAAAGTCACAGTCAATATCTTTAACATCCAGTGGCAAATGCTGTATTGATTGGGCTGCATCCACCAGAACGGGGACATCGTGATCCTTTGCAATTTCAGTTATCTCCTTGATATCGTTTACAGAACCAAGGACATTTGAGACATGACTGATAGCAACCAATTTTGTCTTATCTGTGATATTTACAGAGTCCAACAGCAAATTGCAATCCTCATCCATCTGAATTGCCTTTAGTTTTGCTCCTGCCATCTGCCAGGGGACAATATTTGAGTGGTGTTCCATACCAGTTACCAGGACTTCATTTCCCCTTAAGGAAGGTTCAAGTGAATGTGCGACCTGATTTATGGCATCGGTAGTCCCGGCAGTAAATGTCACTTCACTGGAGTTGCGGGCACCTATGAAGTCACTGACTTTTTCTCTGGTTTTCTCATACCTTTCACTTGACCTCTCGCTCAGGTAATGCACTCCCCTATGAATATTACTGTAATCAGTCTTATAGAAATCAGATATTGTATCAATCACATAGTTTGGTTTCTGGGTTGTAGCCGCATTATCAAGATAAACCAGACGTTTTCCATAGACTTTTTGTGCAAGTATTGGGAAATCTTTTGCAAAACCTGTCATTATTTCACCATTTCAACAAGACAAAACCATTTCTTATCATCGCTAAATATATTTTCTACAGAAAGGTCTGCAGCATCTGCCATTTTATTGATGCCATCAACAGTATATTTATGAGAGTTTTCTGTGTGGATGGTCTCGCCTTTTTTGAATACTATCCGCTCTTTTAATAGGGGACTTGTTACTTTCAGATCCTTTTTCGCCTTCAGGTGCATCTCGATTCGGGAATATTTTTTATTGAAGAATGCAACATGCTCAAATTCCTCCGGATAGAAATCAGTTTTAATGTGATCATTTACAACTTCTAATATGTTCTTATTAAATTCTGCAGTAACACCCTGGCTATCATTATAGGCTTTTTCGATGATATCAATATCTTTTACCATGTCCACTCCCAGAAGAAGCCTGTCGTTCTTATTCATAACGTTGCCAAGGTCTGTCATGAATTGCATTGCCTGTACTTCAGTAAGATTGCCGATTGTGCTTCCGAAGAAGCAGAAGAACCTTCTCCTTTTTGCAGGGATTTTTTCAATATGCCCAAGGAAGTCAGCAGTAATCCCATGGATATTCATTTCAGGATATCTGTCCTGAAGATTACAGGCGGATTTTTCTATAGCTTGTTTGCATACATCAACCGGATAGTATACTATAGTCTGGCGAATCTCTTCTGGTATTTCATCAAGAAAGACAGAAATTTTTGAGCAATCTCCACTTCCAAGCTCTACAAGATCGCAGTCTTTCAATTCTTGTTTCAATTTTTGGGCAGTTGATCTGAGCAATGGAATCTCAATCTTTGGAGGATAATATTCTTCTAAATTTGTGATAGTCTCAAACAATTCCGAACCCTTATGGTCATAGAAAAATACGGACGGAAGTGTTTTAGGATTTCTCCTCAGGCAATTGATCATCTCTTCCCTGATAGAATTTTCTCCAACTTTTGGCATAAAATCTTCTATGATCATTCTTCAGGAACCCCCGTTTCAAAAGGAAGATTGTTACTGCTCCATTCAAACCATCCACCATCATAAACTGCTGCTTTATCCCAGCCCATAAGCCATGCATTTAAGAAGGCTTCACTGCCCCTCCAGCCAGTTCCACAGTAAAATGCATTGCGTTTATCGGGAGTAATTCCAATTTTCGTCCAGTTTGCTGCAATTTCATGGTATTCACGCATGGTATGGTCCAGGTTCCTGTAGTTTTCCATGTGGTAGGCATCTGTTCCACAGTCAGCGAATACCGCTCCCGGAATCCTTCCTTTCTTTTCAATATAATTGTAGCCACTTACTTCTCCAATGTACTCCTTCCAGCTTCTGACACTCACGAGGTTCTTGTCAGGGGATGCAAGGATCTCTTTTGCTTCTTCAAGATCAACAGCAATTTCTGGCTTTTGAGGTATGTCAATTCCAAAAGACACTTTTTCATTTTCAGAAGGAACTGTAGTGACTTCATAACCAGCATCAAACCATGACTGGAGACCACCATTTAGTATGCGGACATCTTCCACACCTGCATAAAGCATGATGAAAGCGCATCTCATTGCACCGAGATGTCCTGCGCTGCTTCCCGGGAACTGATCATCATTATTTGGTGACGAGAATTTTCCATAGAGAATGACTGTTGTGTCATGTGCTATGCCTGCCTCTTCCAGTGCAGCTTTTAGCTCTTCCGGTGAGCGGCGGTTCCATGTCTCTGGAGACTCAAGGGAGTTTGTGTCCATAGGTATTGCGCCGGGAATATGGCCTTCATCATAATCCGAAGGGTTCCTGTAATGGGAATGACAGATAACGAACTTATCATTGTTGTATTCCGCAGCGTTATTTGTTGTGATCAATTGGTTAAGCCAATCCGCTGAAACCAGATGCTCATATCTTTCAAGATATTCCATGGGCAAATCTTTTTCTGCCCATTCAAAAAAATCGTTGAAAACAGTTACATTAGGATACCCGACTTTCTCAAATTGCCTTGCCACCTCTTCTGCTTTCTGTGGATCATACCCATAAACGACAAGAGAATCTTCCGGCAGAATCCCTTTATTTCTGACTATTTCTATCCAGTCAATATAATGTAACCATTTGTAAGGCAGCGTCTTTGCACCCTTGATGTGCCCACCTCTTGCCTCTGCGGCTTCTTTCCAGCCATTATAAGCATCAATAGATCTTACATCAATTACCTTATAGTTGTCCAAGTCTTCTGCTAACTGTTTAGTTGTAATTTTCCCCATAGAGTACAATTGGTTTAAATCTTTATATATTATTTGGGTTTGTCTTTGCAGAACTCTTCATTTATGCAGTATAATGTTGGTGTATACGAATTGCATATTATTAACAATTGAATTTAAAAAAAGAATGCGGCTGCCGGGATTCGAACCCGGGTTCTAAGCTTGGGAAGCTCAGGTCATAGCCACTAAACCACAGCCGCTCGATAAAAATATATAGGCTCTGTAGATAATAAAAGTTTCGTGGGAGAAAGTGTAACTTTCTGTCCCTTATTCTTTAGTGTATTTGTCGATGATATCCTCAAAAGAGTCAATCACATAGGAAAGATTGTCCCTGCCAACCTGATAGGTACTCAGTTTGAAATATTTGGTAAGGCCACCCTTGATACCGTGGATATTGCGCTTCTTGAGTTCTTTGTACAGAAAATACCTGCCTTTCTTTGCGGTCTTTGAGATCT
>JBMCCK010000100.1:0-4411 GCA_048619255.1 Methanohalophilus sp.
AGCTGGACAGGAAAGGCTTGCAGTCCCTGAGTGATACAATAATCACACTTGCAGAAGAAGAAGGGCTGCAGGCTCATGCTGATGCCGTAAGGTTACGTTTGAAGAAAAATGAATGACCCCGTCACTCGATAATTATTTAAGAGGTGAGACTTAATAATAATTTATTCAGTTATGCATCGAGCTTAGTATCAGGAGTGGAATCATGAAAATCAGAGTTGTCAGTAAAAGGAAAGAAATTGAAACACTCGATGAGGGGGAAAGAGTGATTCATCTGGCTTTCCGACCGTCCAATAAGGACATATTTGATCTCGTTAAAAGATGTAAGAATGTAGAAGTGATCCAGATACCTTCATCATACAGGAAAACTGTATCAAAATCCATTGAAATGTTCCTTGAGATGGAAGGAATCAGACTTATAGAGGGAGATGTATGGGGCCACCGGAAAGACATAAATGAGTATTACAGCATCTCACCTTCTGTTAACGATCGGATAAAGGAATTGAAATCTGAGGGAATGTCAGACGAAGAAATTGCCAGAAAGATAGAAAGAGAAGGAAAACTCAACAAGGACATTTTATTATATATACTCGATAATCAATGAGTATATTTTTCACTTTTTCTTCCTCCAACTTCTATCCAGTACATATAACCTTTTTAAGCAATCAATTCCTTAGTTCCTCAAACACGTCAATAAAGGATTAATACCATGAATAGCGGATACGGGAAAGTATATCTTGTTGGTTCCGGTCCCGGAGATCCGGAACTGCTAACAATAAAAGCAAGAAAATTGATAGACAGCGCAGAAGTCATAGTCTATGACCAGTTGCCAGGAGAAGCAATCCTGCAGAGCATGCCTGAAATGGCAGAAAAAATAGATGCAGGAAAGTATGCAGGCAATCATAAACTAACCCAGACAGAAATCAACGATATGATAGTAAAAAAGGCAGAAGAAGGAAAGAATGTCGTTCGATTAAAGGGTGGGGACCCCTATATGTTCGGCAGAGGCGGCGAAGAAGCTGAAAAACTTGTGCAGGCCGGAATCGATTTTGAGGTTGTACCCGGTATCACATCTGCGATTGCAGTACCTGCTTATGCCGGAATCCCTGTAACCCACAGGGACCATGCATCGATGGTTACATTCATCACCGGCCATGAAGACCCGACCAAAAAGGAAACCGGCCTTGATTGGGAAAACCTGGCTCGATTCCCCGGGACCCTCGTCATATTTATGGGAGTGAAAAGGCTGGAAGAGAATATGAATGCACTGAAAAAATATGGCAAGTCTCCGACAACTCCGGTAGCAATTGTCGAAAAGGGAACCCGCCCCGATCAGAGAATCACCACAGGAAATATTGAGAACATAGCAGAAAAAGCAAAAAAAGCCGGTGTAAAGGCCCCTGCAATAACAGTTGTGGGTGATGTAGTTTCCGTACATGACATTCTGGGTATGCAAAAGGTCGTATGGGGATAGATATGGACAAAAAGAGTAATACCATAGCAATAATGAGGCCGCGCAATTACCTCACAAAATCCCGTGAAATGGCGCAATCCATGGGATACGAGGTATTCGAGGCACCAATGATCGAACTCGCCGATATGAAAGATGACATGTTCGATATATTCACCGATCATGTCCTTTCTGGAAAGAGCGACTATGTTATATTTACCAGTGCCAACGGTATCGACTATGCCCTGGACAAGGTAGATAACAGGAATGAATTCACCAATGCCCTGAACAGAACAAAAGTGATAGCCATCGGCCCAAATACCAAGAAAAGACTGGAAGAACTTGATATTGGAGTTCTTGGTGTACCAGGAGTGTACAGCTCAGAAGGATTGGTTGAGTATCTGTGTCCTGATGTTAAAGGAAAGATAGTGGATACCGCGCGCAGTGCCTATGGTTCAATCCTGCTTATAGAAGGGCTTGAAAAGTGTGGTGCATCAGTTCTGGAAACACAGGTATATACACTCGTGCGTCCCGAAGGAGACAAGCAGAGGGAACTTATCAAAAGGGCGGCAGCGGGGGATATTGCTATTTTTGCCTTCACAAGTTCCATGATGGTACGCAATTTCTTCAGCCTGGCAGAAGAGATGGGAAAAACCGATGACATAAAGGAAGTTATGAAAAAATCTATCGTGGCTGCAATTGGTACACCTACGGCAAATACCATCCAGGAATATGGTGTGGAAACAACTATAAAACCCTGCAAGTACACCTTCGATGAAATGCTAAAGACCATTAAAGAAGAATACTTTAACTGAAGAAGGTTTAGAAATGATTGGTATTTCAAAGCTTTATTGTGGAACTGTCGAGCCATCGGATGCCCTGAGATATGGAAGACATTCCTCCAGATTACCTTCCCACCTACTCCAGTTCTCAAAAGACAAGAAACCTGTTGTAGTTTGGAATATCACCCGCAAATGTAACCTCAAATGTATTCACTGTTATGCCCAGGCAGACGATAAAGATTTTGAGGGAGAACTTTCCACAGAAGAAGGGAAAAGACTCATCGATGATCTGGCAGCATTCAAAACACCTGTAATACTTTTTTCCGGAGGCGAACCTCTTGTCAGGAAAGATTTGCCCGAATTGGCTGAATACGCTGTCTCAAAGGGCCTAAGAGCAGTTATTTCCACAAATGGCACACTAATAGATATGGACATGGCAAAAAAACTAAAGGAAATTGGCCTGTCCTACGTTGGAATATCCATTGACGGCATGGAAGAGACAAATGACAGGTTCCGGGGACTACAGGGGGCTTTCAAAAAGGCACTTGAAGGTGTCCACAACTGCATGAAAGCAGGAATCAAGGTTGGTCTGCGTTTTACAATTAATAAGAGTAATTTCCGGGAAATCCCTGCAATATTCGACCTGCTGGAAGAAGAAAAAATTCCACGGATTTGTTTTTATCATCTTGTGTATGCAGGCAGAGGCAGCGACCTCATAAAACAAGACCTGACACATGAAGAAAGCAGGGAAACTGTAAATCTGATCATGAATCGTACAAAGCAGCTTTACGAGAAAGGAATTAAACCAGAGGTGCTCACAGTGGACAACCATTGTGACGCACCCTACCTCTACATGAAATTGAAGGGCGAAGATCCCGAACGTGCGGCCGAGGTCCTCGATCTTATGAAAATGAACGGAGGCAATTCCACCGGCGTAGGAATTGGTTGTGTGTCCTGGGATGGTACAGTTCACCCGGATCAGTTCTGGCGCCATTACACCATCGGGAATATCAGGGAAAGGCCTTTCAGCGAGATATGGACAGATCTCAGTGACAACTTACTTGCAGGCCTGAAGGATCGCAAACCTCTATTGAAGGAAAATGCAAAAAGATGTGGCCAGTGCAAGTGGCTGGACATCTGTAACGGAAATTTCCGTGTACGTGCAGAAGCTGTTTATGGCAATGTCTGGGCAGATGACCCGGCCTGTTATCTTACAGATGAAGAAATCGGGCTGGAATAATTATTTTTTTGCGGTATTTATACCCAGATAATGATAGGGCGTACAGTGCCTTGTCATTGCCGTAAATAATCCTGCCAAAGCCACAAGTGCAACCAGCCAGTTCCAGGGAGAAGTTACCACAAGGTCCATAGCCAATGCTATAGTTGCCACTGAACCAATTAAGGCCCTGAAAACCAGATCAAATCCGCCAACATTTTCCTCGAGCAATATATCTTTGAAAGTCATAGGCCACCTGGAATAGAAAGCAGGACTATGCCTGCTTATTTCTTATCCTTTTTAAAGCAAATGAACCAGTCAAGACAATACTTACCATCTTCTTTGGTCTCGACCCTCTCCTTTGCCATACCACATGAACCTGGTGGCGGGATTATCACATCGTCACCGGGCTGCCAGTTTGCCGGAGTGGCGATCTGTTCGGCATCGGATTTCTGCATGGCAATTACAAGTCTCTTGATTTCATCCATATTCCGCCCGTTACTGAGTGGGTAGTAGAGAATTGCACGTACCTTGTTCTTCGGGTCGATAATGAATACCGCACGTACGGCTTGAGTATCCGATGCGCCGAGCTGGACCATACCGAATTTCTTCGCTATTTCCATCTTGATATCCGCAATTACAGGGAAATTGACCTCTACATCTTTCAGACCCTTGTATTCGATTTTCTCTTTAATGGTACGCAGCCAGGCAATATGTGCATGGATACCGTCAATGGAAAGTCCGATGAGTTCGGTGTTCAGTTCCCTGAATTCATCCTCCATTGTAGCAAAGGTCATGAATTCGGTAGTACAGACCGGTGTAAAATCTGCCGGATGGCTGAACAGGACTACCCATTTACCCTTATAATCCTTCGGGAAATTAATTTCTCCCTGTGTGGTTGTTGCTTTAAAACTCGGTGCTTCATCGCCTATCAAAGGCATTCTTGTTGGTTCTGCTTCTTCCATA
>JBMCCK010000101.1:0-4404 GCA_048619255.1 Methanohalophilus sp.
TTTGCCTCCGATAAGAAGGTAGACCTGATTGTTATGGGTACATTGGGCATGGGTTCTGATGGGACGTTCCGGCTGGGACGTGTAGCAGAAAGAGTAATCCATAATGCCGGCTGTGATGTAATGTCGGTCAGGTGACTCCTGCAAGGTTACTGTATATATTCCACACACCATGAGTTACAAAATCCACCGCAAGAGCTGCGAGGAAAAGCCCGAGTAGCCTGGTGATAACATGTGCTCCGGTGTATCCTATTAATTTATAGAGACGACGGGAATAGTATAGAGTCACAAAACATATCCCAAATGTCAGCAGGATTGCCAGCAATACGACTAGTTTATGAGAAATTAAAGGAGACGTACCCGAAAGCACGACTACGGTTGTGATTGTTGCAGGCCCTGTCATCAATGGGAGGGCAATAGGGAATATCCAGATATCATCACGGCTGAGGGATTCATGAATTTCCTCTTCCGTTACACTTTCCCCGGATACTTTTGAAAGCAGCATATCAAAAGCTACCTTGAACAACAATATTCCACCAGCCACCCTTAGGGAATCTACACTAATCCCGAAAACATTGAGGATGCCATGCCCGGTAACTGCAAAGAAAATACAGATCGCACAGGCAAGAAGGGTTGCACGGGTTGCTATACTGTTTTTTTCTTCCTGTGTCATGCTGCTTGTAAGAGAGATGAACGTCACGACTACCCCGATCGGACTCACGATAACGAAGATGCTGACAAAAGAGTAGATAAAGAATGATACAACGTCCATATCTCGCCACTATATCTATCTGGTATTTAAAAGTGATCCTAAATAAGTTATTTAATTAACATCATTTTCACTGACAGATTCTTCACTATCGGATAACTCGTAAGATTTTTTGTCTTCAATCTCACAGGACTCAGATTCCATTGTTTTCACCATTTGGTTATAATCCTCAAGAATGCTGTCCATGATGGAACGGAGGTGTTCAAGCACCTTGGAGTGAAGCAGGCCTTCGGGCGATGATCCCGTTTCTCCCGGTCCCGGAGCTTTTTCCAGTGCCTCAACAATCTGCTCTATGTTACCTAGGCGATCCTTTATAGAAGACCAATTATTCTGCTGGATTTTGGCAGATTCGTCAGGAAGGCAGGAAATTTGTTTTTCCACTTTATCCTTTTTATTATCGAAATATTCCAGCGTTTTTCGAGCTTTATCCAGCATTTCAGCCTCTATAGCCTTATCAAAAATGATTTCTTCGGTGGATACCCTGGGAATATAATCCCTATCAGCCCGGAATTCCACCTCATCCTTTTTATTTTCCCTCAGGGGCGGAATGAATCGTTTACCATTCTTCATGACCCTCTGGTTCATGAATGTAGGAGATACAATTTCAATATCCATCCTATGAAGGGAATCAAGCACTGCCTTCTTAAAATTAGAACGGTCAGTTAACAAAGCTTTAGTCTCTTTCAACAGACCCCCCACCTTGTAGGTAACGGAGAAATCCCCCAGCTCAAGAACATGTACGAAAGGATCCTTCAGACCTGTCTCATCAGCCGCCTTTAGAAGGGCTGTTTCAATATCCTGCCAACATACATCATAACCCAGTGAAACATTAGTAGAAATTATGGTTCCCGACGAACGGATGGTAGTCAGGGGATTGGACATTATTTTCAGGTTTGGCACGGTGATAAGATCACGATATTCAGACTGAATTCGTGTATAAAGTATAGTTTTGTCCGTCACCCTGCCAAAAATATCACCACTTCTTATGTAATCCCCCACATAGAATGGTTTGATGAGCCGGATCATTATACCTGACATTCCGTTTGAAACAAAAGTGGTAGAAGAAAGAGCTACCGTAGCACCAACAATAATACCTATCGCACTTACAATAATCTGTTTTGAATCACTGGATATTGGTAGGGAAAAGATAACCAGCATCATACCCAGGAATGCTATAAGGGTAGAGAAAAGATTCCTTATGAAAGTGTCACCTTTGAAAATCAAAGTTTTCTTGAAAAGATACTGGAGAAGAAGTATCGCCAGTAATGTCAAAATAACTATTACAATCGTCGAATAAAAACCATCGACTCCTACTGCGATACAATATTCCCCCTTCGATGCTGGTAATAACCAGTATAAGGTATAAGCCTGTACTTACTTATACCTATACCCTAAACCGATCAGTTAATTCTTTCAGCTATTCGCAGGGCCATCTCTACCACATCTGTAGCATTCCTGCCAAGCAGTCTTATCATGGGTTCTTTCCCGATATCGCCTTCATCATATATTATTTCCGGAACCTTACCGTATTTCTCTATTGCATAAGCCGTGCCCCAATCCATTGTACTCACATTAGAAGGTTCGTCCTTGCGTTCAAAAGAAGCAATACCAAAACCCATCTGGCTGCAGGCAGCAAGTATCTCCTTGCTGTACTTAACATTCAGGCATGCCCTGATCTCAGGATTGGAATGGATAGCAGCAAGAACCACACTTCCAACATGTTTACTGGCACCGAACCCAACACATCCTGATGCCACAGGCCTGCCTTTTGAACGGGTTATACGACCATGTACACCGGCTACATCTGATATTGTTTCAGCTTCAGGAGTTGCCATAGCAATATTGCATCCTACCTCGGGGATAAGTTTTGAAAAAGCCTTTTCCGAAAGCAGGATATCCAGGGCTTCGGTAGTATTCACTAAAGTATGGTATTTTGCAGCTGAATTACGCAGAAAAGCAAGCGGATCTACAGGGGATACACCCATTCCAACATCGGTACTTCTGGAAATGGCATTTTCTACAAATCGTTTGGCACACCTTGCAGCCTCAGGTACTCTCAAGTCATTTGAGAGATAAACAAGCAAAGCCGCTGAATAGGTACACCCAGAACCATGAGTTCCCCCTTCAACAAATCGGCTTGATATTGTTGTAAATGTGTCATTGTGGGATTCATAGACAAGATCCGAAGCATCAAAATGGCCTCCTGTGATAATTACATTATCCACACCGAGCTTTGCTATCCTGCGAGCTGCTTTCTGTCCATCTTCCCAGGTATTTATCGTAATTCCTGACAGGGCTTTTGCCTCATATATGTTAGGAGTTACAACAAAAGCCAGAGGCAACAATTTTTCTTTCAGGATACTAAGAGCAGATTCTGCAAGCAAGGAGCCTCCGGCCTCAGCAGCCATTACAGGATCCACAACCAGTTTTAGACGATGCTTCTTTACCTCAGATGCAACCACATCGATAATTTCAGGAGAAGAAAGCATTCCTGTTTTTGCCCACTTTACATCCATATCCGTACATACCGCATAAATCTGAGAGGATATATGGGATAGAGGCACCTCAGTTGAATCCTGCAGTCCCATTGTGTTCTGGGAGGTGATGCATGTAACGGCGCATGTGGGATGCATCCCCAGTGCCGAAAAGGTACGAATGTCTGCTTCTATGCCGGCACCGCCGCCGGAATCAGAACCTGCTATCGTAAGGGCTACCTTTGTATTGCTCATATAATTTCACCTGATTATAATTTCTTAGACTGATGCAGAATATCTGCGATAGCTTTATATATAGTATTTGCACCATGAGAGATTTACATTATTACATGCAAACACCTAATTAAATTCGTTTGGGTAAATTAGATTTAAATATTTATACCTACGGGGCAATTCAATATGGGAAACAGACCTCTGGACATACTGAACAACGCATTAAACACAGCCGTAATCGTAAGGTTGAAAGGTGCAAGAGAATTTCGTGGAACACTTCAGGGATATGACGTTCACATGAATCTGGTACTGGATGAAGCTGAAGAAATAAAGGAAGGAGAAATAGTCCGCAAGATTGGCAGCGTTGTTGTCCGTGGCGATAATGTTGTATATGTATCTCCGTAACCTATAAGAATAATCAGGGCAATCAATGGTACCCTTCAGAATACTGATTACTACCATCCATATTACAAGGTGATAAATAATGTCAAAAGGTACTCCCTCAAGGGGAAAAAGACAGAAACGTACTCATGCTAAATGCAGACGTTGCGGTAGCGTATCTCTTAACATCCATACCAAACAATGCACATCAAGCGGATTTGGTAAGACCTAACGCATGAGAAGTTACAAGTGGCAACGCAAGTGCAAATATTGATTACTCTTATTCTTTTGCTGAGGTGCAAATGAAAGAAGAATGCGGTGTTGTAGGGGTTTTACTGGAGGATACAAAATCCCAATCAGAAACCGCCGCACTTCAGATTTACTATTCTCTCTATGCACTACAGCACAGGGGTCAGGAATCTACCGGTATTACTGTTTACAATGGTGGTTCAACCCATTCAATGAAAGGAATGGGACTTGTCCCGGAAGTTTATGCAAGGGAAGACATTGCTAAACTTGTAGGTCATGTAGGTATTGGCCATGTACGTT
>JBMCCK010000102.1:0-4397 GCA_048619255.1 Methanohalophilus sp.
CCAAACCATGGTCCTGGAAATTTCCAGTTTCCTGCCAATCTGTTCCCCGGAAATAGGCTTGCCCTCTGCCTGAGAAAGAAGACGTATCAATTCAATCTTTTTATTCTCCACAAAACTCCCCGCAATAAAGAAAGAAGGACAGATAAAAAAAGTTATCTGTCATCATTCATCTGAGCCTTTCATATCATGCCTTTTTGCA
Source organism: Methanohalophilus sp. (assembly GCA_048619255.1). GTDB lineage: Archaea > Halobacteriota > Methanosarcinia > Methanosarcinales > Methanosarcinaceae > Methanohalophilus. Next base: position 200 of record JBMCCK010000102.1, read on the forward strand.
GCATTTATATATGAACCAACTGCGGTGCTGATAGCAGCAATCTTCTTGTTGCGATCCTCAAGAGCAGAAGAAAGAGTTGCACATCTTTTACTATCAGATACAGCGACCTTCTCTAAAGCTGAAAGCACATCGTGGTCATCAATAAAGTGTGTTGTCAGATCCCCTTTGACGAATGCATCAATGGACAAAACCGTTCTGTGGAAAGGAATATTGGTTTTAACACCTACAACCACATATTCGTAGAGGGCTCTTTTCATACGCGCAATGGCTTCCTCACGATCACTTCCCCATACACAGAGTTTGGAGATCATTGAATCATAAAAGGGAGGAATTACATAACCCATATGGACACCACTGTCAACCCTCACACCGGGGCCACCTGCTGAACGATACCTGCGTATCTTACCGGGTGACGGGGCGAAATCATTCAGCGGATCTTCGGCATTGATACGACATTCGATAGCCGAACCTCTGATTTCAATATCATCCTGGGTAAAGGGTAATTTTTCACCACAGGCAACACGCAACTGCTGTTTTACTATATCGATGCCTGTAACGAGTTCGGTAACTCCATGTTCTACCTGCAAACGTGTGTTTACTTCAAGGAAATAATAATCACCCTTTGAATACAGGAATTCAACAGTACCGGCATTTACATATCCTATTTTTTTGGCAGCTTTGACAGCAGCCTCACCCATGTCCCTGCGAAGTTCAGGAGTCATTATAGGAGAGGGAGCCTCTTCAATCAATTTCTGATGTCTTCTCTGAATGGAACATTCACGGTCACCCAAATAGAGACAATTGCCCTGAGAGTCAGCCAATATCTGTATCTCTATGTGGCGTGGTTCTTCAAGATATTTTTCAATGAAGACGGTCGAATCACCAAATGTTGAAGCTGCAACATTACGTATGGACGAAAGTGCCCGGGTCAGCTCTTCTGGAGTATAAACAACTTTCATGCCTATACCACCACCACCGGCCGAAGCTTTCACCATCAAAGGATATCCGATGGATTCACCTATTTCAATTGCCGTGGCATCATCCTCAACAGCCCTGCCATCACCGGGAACCACCGGTACACCGGCCTCGATCATTGCCGAGCGGGCAGTGATCTTGCTACCCATCTTTTCTATAACTTCACTAGAGGGGCCTATAAAAATAATACCTGCTTTTTCACAGGCGCTGGCGAATTTCGCATTCTCTGAAAGGAAACCATATCCCGGATGAACTGCTTCTGCACCTGCCTTTTTGGCCACATCGATAATTGCATCTATATTCAGATAACTTCTGGAAGAAGGAGGTGGACCTATACAGTACGCCTCGTCCGCATATTTGGCAAAAAGGGCATTGCTGTCAGCCTCGGAGTACACCGCAACCGTGGACACATCAAGCTCCTTGCAGGCTCTCATCACCCTGATCGCGATCTCACCCCGGTTTGCAATCAGTATTTTCTTAAACATCGAAAACCTCCGGCTAAATCACTCAATTATCATAATCACATCATCCGTTGACACGGAATCACCTTCAGCAACAAGGATTTCCTTAACCACGCCGCCATGTGGTGAATTAATGGCATTTTCCATTTTCATTGCTTCAATGACACCAATCTTATCTCCTTCTTCAACATTATCTCCAATGTTGACGTCAACGGAGAGAACCATACCCTGCATATGACAGGTTACAGCACCAGGAGAAGATGCTGAGGCAGAAAGAGTCTTTGAACTGCTTTCCTCAACTGCAACAACACTACCATCCATTGGCTCTACCTGTACATCAAACACTTCATTATCCACTTCCACCTTGAACCTTGTAGGCATGGAAACCTGAGGCAGGGGTGGTGATGCAGTTTGTTTTGCAGGTGCAAGTTTTTCTTCCTTGGACTCACCAAGCAGGAATTTCGGAGCGATGGACGGATACAGGATATAGGTCAATATGTCTTCTTCCTTTTTGACAAGACCCATTTCTTCGGCTTCTTTCTTCCTTTTATCATACTCCGGTTCAAGCAGGTCAGCCGGCCTTACATCGATTGGGTTTTCTTCACCAATGATCCTGGTGATGATATCATCGCTGATTGGTGATGGTGAGCGACCATAGAGACCTCGCACGTAGTCCTTGACTTCCTTGGGAATGACTTTGTACCGCTCACCCATGAGAACGTTAAGGACAGCCTGTGAGCCCACGATTTGACTTGTTGGAGTTACAAGGGGCGGATATCCAAGTTCGGCCCTGACTTTTGGCATCTCTTCCAATACCTCATCATACCTGTCAAGAGCGTTCTGCTCCTTTAACTGGGATACAAGGTTGGAAAGCATACCTCCTGGGATCTGATACAATAGTACATTGGTATCAATCTGCTCGGATATCGGATTGAGTACTCCGCTGTATTTGGATTTGATATCCTTGAAATAACGGCTTACTTCGGCAAGTTTTCCAAGATCCAGACCTGTATCATAAGGTGTTCCTTTAAGTGCAGCTACCACAGATTCTGTGGGTGGCTGGGATGTACCCCAGGCAAAGGGAGACAGGGCAGTGTCCAATATATCTACACCTGCATCACAGGCAGCCATGTATGTCATAGGAGCCATGCCTGATGTACAGTGACAGTGCAGATCAACAGGCAGACCAACTTCCTTTTTTAGAGAACTTACCAGTTCTTTGGCCTCATTTGGTGCCAGAAGCCCTGCCATATCCTTGATACAAATAGAATCACATTCCATTGCAGCCAGTTCACTGGCAAAATCCACATATTTTTCAACAGTGTGAACAGGGCTTGTGGTGTAACAGATTGTACCCTGTACATGAGCTCCCAATCCTTTTGCAACGGTAATTGACTTTTCCATGTTACGTATATCATTGACAGCATCGAATATACGGAAGATATCAATACCGTTTTCATAGGCCTTGGTCACGAACTTTTCGACCACATCATCGGAATAATGCCTGTATCCGACAAGATTCTGTCCTCTCAGAAGCATCTGGGCATATGTGTTGTTCATATGTTTTTTAAGTTCATGCAGCCTTTCCCAGGGGTCTTCATTGAGGTATCTGATACAGGAATCAAAGGTTGCTCCTCCCCACATCTCAAGGGAATAATATCCAACCTCATCTAGTTCTTCAATAATAGGTAACATACTCCTCGTACGCATCCTGGTTGCAAGAAGCGACTGATGCGCATCCCTCAGAATTGTTTCCGTTATTTTAACTTTCATAGAATACCTCTTCATGTCCTCTTATTGATACGTCTGATTTGGCCATACGGGTCAAAAATATGCCAGTAATAGCACATTCATGCAATAAGTAGAATTGTAACTAGTTATGCATGAACTTTTATGTAGTTTCTGGTAGAAAAACCAGACAGTAAAAATAAAAAAGAAAAATAGTCAGGGAATTATATCAGTAGAACCCCAGCCACTGGGATACTTTCAATACAAATTTCCCTACTGTGAGAGATACTTTTTTTGTAAAGCTTGGAGAAGTTATCTCAATATCCCCTCTGTCATAAGCATCCAGAAAAACCTGAGCTGGAGAAGCAGAATCCATTATAGCCCTTGCAGTGCCCTCATCAGTGCTTACAACAAGAGTGGGTTCAAATTCTTCACCTTCTTCCATTTCGGCAAATTCAACAATCTTACCATCGACTGTCACGACTGTGAGATTTAAGGCAGACCCGTTATTCATATCTATAATAACATGGATGCGTTCGTTGCCCAGCATGTCTTTCAGGGAAGATGGAATGGCATCCGAATTGGCATTGTATTCATCCACCTCACCTTTCATATCGTCAACAATGGTAGCGCCTGCAGACATGGAAAAGATAAATAGGGCCATTAGAATAGTTATAAATTTCTTCATAGTATTCACCTCTCAATAAATATTAATTAATATAAATTTGAATTTAATGATAGTTATATTTATTCCTTTTCAATCGATCCAGAGGCCCAAGCTCAATGTATAACCAGCATCTGAAAAAGCACTATCTGAATGCCGCAATCTTTTTAAAAGACGGGGATCAAACTTTGAAATATGCCTTTTAAGATAAACAGTGATGTCCTGAACATGAAGGATTATAATAACATATTCTTCTCAATCAACGAAGAAAATGTTGTTTCATTACTTTCCCCCCTGCATACCAGGGACGAGATTTATGAAATCTCAGCTGTCCTTGTGTCTCCACATTCCTTCAACGATGAACTTTATG
>JBMCCK010000103.1:0-4385 GCA_048619255.1 Methanohalophilus sp.
TTTCAATATCGTTTGTCTGCAGTATGTCGGAGGATAATTTCCTGACAATGAGGTTGGGGGAAAAGGAAGCAATTGTATCTGACACATTTGCCGGGCATGCAACGGTAACGATGTCTGCACCGCTGCGCAGGGCAGCCATTGCTGATAGGGCTGGCGCTCCGGAGTATCTGCCTCCTCCGATGATAAGTACCCTGCCGGACTGTCCTTTATGGGAATCAATATGGCGTTTGAGCAGCGGTTCCAGGTCTCCCCTGTTTACAGCATCTTCTGCGTCCCTGCAAACGCCGATATTGATAACCTCGACATCTCCTGTAAATTCGCCTTGGCTTTTGAGTCCGGTTTTCATTCTGTGGAATGTCAGGGTTGTATCTGCCATGACAGTATTCTCGCCCTTTCCAGTAACAGGATCAAGACCTGAGGGAGTGTCTATTGCAATCACATAGGAGTTGCCGGTATTTATGGCATCTATCAACGTCGCTTCAGGCTCCCTGACATGTCCCTGGATGCCCGTACCAAGCAGGCCGTCTATAATGACATCCGCTTCTTTGAACCAATGGAAAATATCGGATTGGGTGGAATCCGTAATTTCGGCTACATCATTAATCCCACAATGTTTCAATAAATTGAAATTTTCCAATGCGTCATTTGTTTTTATGCCGGTTGCTTTCCCTGCTAGGGCCACTTTGACATTTATATAATCATGATAACTCAGATGACGGGCGGCAACAAATGCATCGCCGCCATTATTTCCCCTTCCTGCCACAATCAATACATTGTTGTGAATATCCAGGGATAACACTTTACGCGCAATTGCAGCTCCTGCATTTTCCATAAGCTGGATTCCTTTCAATCCCAGATGTGTGCAATTTGTGTCTATGGCTTTCATTCTGTCAGGTGTAATTGATTGCATTCTTTACCCCTGCTCTTTATTGTTCTTCTGGGTAAATGAAATTTCTGCTGTGTTTCCCTTTCTTCACCGATTTGAGACGAAAATGTCTTAATAGTTAGAGATATTTCACCTTCTATAGGGAGGTATATTCTCATTCCCGCCGCACCAAAAGAAAATGAACCTGAAAGGACACGTTTTAAACCTACCTATCTGATACTTGGAAGTGGGAGTATTGGTTTTGCCACAGCAAAGGCATTAAGGGAATTAGGAAAAGACCTTATTATAATAGATAAGGATCCACAAAAAGTTGAAACTCTGCGTGAGGAAGCCTATGAGGCGATAGTGGGGGATATCTCTGAGATTGAAACTCTGCGTGATCTTAAGACCAAAAAATTATCTGGTGTATTGATTGTCAGTTCAGACAATGAGGCAAATAAACAGGCTCTCAGGAATGTGAAAAAACACTTCCGTCCTTCTCTCTACTGTGTTGCAAGGGCATCAGATGTAATTAATCTGCAGGAAATGGAAGAAATTGGTGCGGATTTTGTGTTCATGCCATCCCGGATAGTATCAAAATCCCTTACAAGGTCCCTTGAGCGTGCAGAATCTGTGCGAATCGGTAACCAGCTTTCCCAGTGGTTCAGCAAAAATACCGGCAAAACCCTTGCTGTAGTGGTTCATGACAACCCTGACCCCGATGCTATATCAGGTGCCCTGGCACTTAAACTCATGGCCGAACATTATGGCTTAAATCCCACGATTCTCTATAATGGTGAAATAGGTCATCAGGAGAACAAGGCATTTGTAAACCTGCTGGGTATCAATCTAGAGCATATGGAAGGTCGGGATATATCTGAATTCGATGAGATTGCTCTTGTCGATTGTGCGGTGGCCGGATCAAACAATATGCTTTCAGAAGGAACACACATTGGTGTGGTAATAGACCACCATCCTGTCGGTGATGCTGAAATAGATGCTGATTTTATTGATATTCGCCCCAACGTGGGGGCTTCTGCTACTATAATGACCAAGTACCTGCAGGAATTGAACATAGACATCAGCAGTGAAATTGCTACAGCCCTTCTATACGGAATACGTACCGATACGCTGGATTTTAAACGCAATACCGATCCCAATGATCTTTCAGCGGCTTCTTTCCTTTACCCGATGGCCGACCATGAAGTTCTGGACCAGCTTGAAAGACCGTCTATGTCCATCGAAACCCTTGATGTGCTCGGACAAGCTATCAAGAACCGGCAGGTCGTTGGTAGTTACTTGCTCTCCAATGTGGGAAACATCCGGGACAGGGACGCCCTTCCTCAGGCAGCCGACTATTTACTCAATCTTGAGGGTATATTTACCACAATAGTTTTTGGTGTAAGTGATGATGTTATCTATATTTCAGGACGCAGCAATGATATCCGTGTCAATCTGGGTGCCATCCTGAAAAAGGCCTTTGGTGAGGGTTCTGCCGGAGGTCATTCCACAGCTGCAGGTGCACAGATTGCTCTGGGTGTTTTCAGTGACATAAAGGACCGTCAGACTTTACTGAAACTTGTGGATGAGGCAGTCGTTAAGAAATTCCTCAAGGCTGTTGGTGTAGAGGAAGTGGATGAATAAGATCTGAATGAAGGAAAAAGAATATCGTTCACTTATTTTTAAGGATTTGGAAAAACAGGTATTGGACTCTATTTCCATATCTCTTCATGATATTGCCGTGGAAATAGTCCGTACCGGTTTCAGATGTAGTGGATGTGGCAGATGCTGCAATTTTTCCACAGGAGACAATAGTGTACTCCTAACCTATTTTGATATTGATAATTTGAAAAAAAGCGGTAATATAAATGCTATTGAACCGACGGTAGCAGAAGAGGATATGTTTCTGGCAGATACTGAAGGTAATGTGCATACTTTCGGCTGGAGGCTTAAAAGGAAAACAAACGGAGAGTGTATCTTCCTGAGTGAGGCCGGATGTACCATATATCCATTCAGGCCCCTTCTCTGCAGGACTTATCCCTTCTATATCACAGAAAGCAAACTGGAAATTTCTGAATGCAAGGGTGAGGGTGAGGGCAGGATTTTACCGCTTTATCACGCACGCCGGCTTGCAAATAAAGTGTTACAACGCTATATTATTGAACTTCGGGATACCATGATGACCTACAGGTATTTTAAAGAGGGTCCATTATTTCTGGTTTGTCAACCTGTTTCTGATTATAAGTTGATTGTACATGATAGCAAGGGTAAATGGAAATTCGATGACAAATGATTCTATCGATTGGTTTATTTATTATATCACACATTATTTTTGCTGATTATCATGTCTGCCAATGACTCTCATCCAATGACTATTTCAGAAAAGATATTTTCCCGTGCCTCGGGCAAGGAAGTCAAAGCCGGGGACTTCGTCCTTGCAAATATTGACCTTGCAATGACCCATGACATCACCGGTCCACTGGCTGTTGATGGTTTCTATGAAATCATGGAAGGCAGGGAAGAGAAAAAAGTGTGGGATCCAAGCAAGATTGTAATCCTGTTTGATCATCAGGTCCCGGCTGATTCTCTCCATGCAGCAAAGAATCACATTATGCTGCGTGAGTTTGCACAGGAACAGAATATTCTCAATTATGATGTTTATGAAGGGGTATGTCATCAGGTGGTACCCGAAAAGGGACATGTGAAACCCGGTGATCTCGTAGTAGGTTCGGATTCACATACATGTGCGTATGGTTCCCTAGGTGCTTTTTCCACCGGTGTTGGTTCTACTGATATGGCTGCTGTGCTTGCTTCAGGCAAACTCTGGTTCCGCGTTCCCCAGACCATCCGCTTCGAGGTTAAAGGTAAACTGCCCGAGCGGGTTTATTCCAAGGACCTCATCCTACACCTGATAGGCGATGTGGGTGTTGAAGGTGCAAGATACATGGCTGCGGAATATGCAGGCTCTACAGTACGTTCTCTTTCTATCTCCGAAAGGATGACCATGTCCAATATGGCTATTGAAGCCGGAGGAAAGGCAGGTATCATTGAACCGGATGAGGTTACCGAAAAATATCTTCAGGAAAGGATTCCCGGATATAAGCTTGATCCCTATTGGGCTTCCGATGACGGTGCAGACTATCTGGACGTCCGTCACTATGATGTATCGAATCTGGAGCCACAACTTGCCTGTCCTCATAATGTTGATAATGTAAAGCCCGTTTCCGAAGTAGAAGGAACAAAAGTGGATCAGGTGTTTGTGGGATCCTGTACCAACGGCAGGTTCGAAGACCTTGAAATTGTTGCCAATATGATGGGTGATGAACCTGTTGCGGAGGGTGTAAGGCTTCTGATCATCCCTGCTTCAAGGACTGAATACATGAAAGCCCTCAGGGCCGGCTATATAGAACAGTTCATGGAAGCTGGGGCAATTGTGGAATCTGCATGTTGTGGACCGTGCATGGGTGGCTCGTTTGGTCTTCTGGGTGACGGTGAAGTTGGATTGGCAACCTCCAACAGG
>JBMCCK010000104.1:0-4357 GCA_048619255.1 Methanohalophilus sp.
AAGAGAATGAATACCTGTAATGACTGTGAACACCTCACATTATCCATGGAATTAATGGCCGATCAAATAAAGAACATAGCACAGAGGCTCGACAGGAAAAGTATCAAGAAAACCATTGAGTACATAATGGGTGCAGATTCCATTTTTATAATGGGAGCAGGGAGATCCGGTCTTGTTGGAAAAGCTTTTGCTATGCGCCTTATGCACCTGGGATTTACAAGTTATGTTGTAGGAGAATCTACAACTCCTGCAGTACACAAAAACGATGTAGTTATTGCCATTTCCGGATCAGGAGAAACGCGCTCAGTATCAGACCTGGGAAGAATTGCAAAGGATATAGGAGCAACCCTGATAACAGTAACCTCCAACAAGGATTCCACACTTGGCCATATATCAGATGCAACTCTGGAAATACATGGACGCAGCAAGGAAGATGCGGGCGGCTATCTTGAAAGACACATGAGAGGGGAATATTCTCACCTCACACCCCTGGGAACTTCCTTTGAAATTTCTTCCCTTGTCTTTCTTGATGCCCTTATTGCAGAATTGATCTTTATCACAGGTGCATCAGAAGCAGATCTTAAATCGCGCCACGCCAAACTGGAGTGAAACATGTTTGCCGGGAAATTCTCCCATAGGGTACAGGACATTGATATATCCGGCATCCGCAAGATATTCGAAGCGGCCGGATCGGATGCCATCAATCTTGGATTGGGCCAGCCGGATTTTGACACACCCGAACATGTCAAAAAGAGCGCAATCGATGCCATAAATGAAGGATTTACAGGTTATACCTTTGGACCCGGCATCACAGAACTCAGGGAGGCACTGAGCAAAAAGTTCCGGGAAGAAAATTCAATTGCAACTACACCGAACGATATTATCGTAACATCCGGGGCATCAGAGGGCCTGGAAATAGCACTTGCATCACTGGTAAACCCGGGTGATGAAGTTCTTCTTGCAGATCCGGGTTTTGTATCATATTCGTCTCTTGCAGGAATCATGGGAGGGAAAGGTGTCGGTGTACCTCTGTCCGATGACCTGAGAATGCAACCTGAAGATGTGATGGAAAAGATCACATCAAAAACCAAAGCTTTTATCGTGAATTCCCCCTCCAATCCCACAGGGTCCGTCCAGACGAAAAAGGATATGAAAGGATTTGCCGAGATTGCAGATGACTATGACCTTACACTGATTTCTGATGAGGTCTATGAGCATTTTATCTATGAAGGAGAACATGTCAGCCCCGCCCAGTATTCTGACAATATAATTACCGTGAATGCAACATCAAAGACCTATTCGATGACCGGCTGGAGACTGGGGTACGTAACCGCTTCTCCAGAATACATCCAGCAAATGTTAAAAGTTCATCAATATGTACAGGCGTGTGCATGTTCCATTTCCCAGAGGGCTGCCCTTGCTGCCATTCAGGGACCATTTGACCCGGTTGTGCATATGCGCGAAGAATTTAAAAAACGCAGGGATATGCTCATAGAAGGGCTCAATGATATGGGTATCAAATGCCACAAGCCCTCTGGCGCATTTTATGCATTCCCCGAGGTCGAACCTGAATACGCCCAGCAACTTATCGCAAATGGTGTAGTGGTCGTGCCGGGTGAAGCATTTGGAGAAGGTGGAGCAGGACATATGCGCATATCATACGCCACATCTATGCAAAACATAAAAAAAGCAATGAAAATAATGGAAGAAACACTTTAATTATTCTTCCAGGCGCTCGAGTAACAACGAAAGCGCCTCATCTATTCCTTCACCGGAGAGAGTGGACATTTCAATATCCACTTTAAAAGTGTTGTTTTCACAAAGGTCCAGTTTGTTTGCAGCAACCAGCACAGGCAATCCAAAATTATCCCGCACATCATCAAGTAATTTTACCTGCTGAGGCATTTCATAGCCACAGGTTTCGCTGGGATCAAGGATGAAAATTACCACTGCATCAAGATATTTCAGAGCAGTGATAGCCTGCATCTCCACTTCATTGCGATCCGACATCGGGCGATCGAGCAGACCGGGAGTATCGATTACCTGATAACGGTTATATCCTCGCATAAAATGACCGATCGTAACGCCCTTGGTTGTAAAAGGATATGAAGCAACCTCAGGTCTTGCATCGGTGACAGCAGCCACAAAACTCGACTTACCCACATTGGGATAACCCGCCACAACTATCGTGGGTTCTTCTCTCACATCCGGAAGCTTGCGAAGCTTGTTGCGGGCTTCATTCAGATACAAAAGATCTTTCTTGATAGATGAAATAACGGAAGCCATCCTGCCAAAAGCTTCTTTTCGCACCTGTGGTGATGAAGGGGCACCTCTCATTTTCTGGACATATTCCCTGGAAAGATCATGGATCTTATAAGATGCCCAATCAAGCCGGGATAATGATTGCCTCATCCTGTCGACATCTACAAGAATCTGGGCCAATTCATAATAAAAAGGTGGTATGGTTTCAAAGCTGGGGAATCTCCTCACAATGTTAGATAGATTATCTGTCAGGATGTTACCTGCAGTAAGTACCATTGATTCATCTGCTTTCAGAGCAGCCTCCCTACCTCCTCTCTCCTTACCTGCATTTGCACGACTGGCTCTCCTGAAAGCCTTGTCCACAAGTTCATCTTCTGTAGGTACTGTACTAATCTTCTCAAATATCATGATACGATTACCTTCCGATTGCGACAAACACAAGTAAGATATATAGTCTTTATTCTGCAAAAACACTATTTATAAATACAGCTTTTGATTATTTCTTGTTATAAAACGGTGGTCATCATGGAACTTACTCCAATCCAGAAAGAAATACTAATTGCATTGATAAATTTACAGCGCCAGAAAGATTCGGCCGTTAAAGGGGAAGAGATCGCCGATCTGATTGACCGCAATCCAGGTACAGTTCGAAACCAGATGCAGTCCCTGAAAATGCTGGGACTTGTAGAAGGAGTCCCCGGTCCAAAAGGAGGGTACCGTGCAACGGGTACCGCCTATGAAGCTCTTTGTGTCACATCCATGGAACATGAAGCAATTGTGCCCATCTATCGTAACGGGGAACTTGTGCAGGGAGCTACAGCTGCTGAGATTATATTCACAACAGTCAGGCATCCTGACCTTTGCAATGGCAGAATTAAAGTAATAGGCAATGTCCGCAGTTTCCTCGAAGGAGACCAGGTGCAGGTAGGACCAACACCTGTTAACAGGCTGACAGTCCGAGGAGAAATTGTAGGCAGGGATGATACCGAAAATTCCCTTCTATTCTCAATAAACGAAATGGTTTCACTACCCAAAAAATCCGTCAAACATTACATAACTCACCAGCCAATCTATGTGAGTGTCAATTCTACAATCCAGGAAGCTGCCAGAATATTGGTAAGCAACAATATACACGGTGCGCCCGTGGAAGATAACGGCAAGATGGTTGGGATCGTGACGTTCACAGATATAGGAGAAGCTCTTGCGAGCGGAAAAATGACCCTCAAAGTTAAAGATATTATGACAAAGGACCTTATCACCATTAACGGGAATTCTTCCCTCAGTGATGCAGTCCAGATGTTCAACAAGTACGATATCGGAAGACTTGTGGTGACACTCAATGAAGAGCCGGCAGGACTGTTATCAAAAACCGATGTACTGCACGAGCTTGCTGTTTACTGAAGTATCAGTGACTTCTGCCTTTCATCTCAGCAGATATCTCGTCCAGGGTAATATTGTTGGCTGAAAGCATGACCAGCATGTGGAAAAACAAATCGCAGGATTCCTCAATGATCCTGTCCTTCTGTCCATTTTTTGCGGCAAGGATTACTTCTGTGGATTCTTCACCTATTTTTTCCAGAATCTTGTCCATCCCTTTATTGTGCTTCAAAAGTGAGCATACATAAGAACCCTCAACTGCGTTTTCTTTGCGATCTTCTATAACATCATATACATCTTCTAGAACTGAAATTGAACTCATTGATAATCACTCCCTGAAGAAAGGAATACAAGTTTCCAAAGGATATATGATATTATATGATTTTCCCTTCTTCAGTAGCCAATGCCTATATATGCCTGCAAAAAAATAAATTAAATGAGGAAGAGGTAAATGATACCTTTCCAAGGAGTCAGAAAAATGATAGGGGAAAATATGCAGGTAAAAGATGCAATGAGCAGAGGAGTGGTTACAGTGCCAATGGATGCAACCGCAGCAGAGGTTGCAGAAACAATGGCAAATCGTGATGTTTCTGCTGTTGTAGCAGTTGACGAAAATGGTGAAACCTTTGGATTTATTTCCGAAATGGATATTCTCTCCAGACTCGGAGACAAAAACTGGGAAATTGACTCAATAGAGGATCTTATGGCATCATCTGTT
>JBMCCK010000105.1:0-4342 GCA_048619255.1 Methanohalophilus sp.
AATCCGTTTGCAGTAATAGAAATCTTTTTACCAATATCTACAACGATTTTATCTTCTTTTATGGATTGTATGTAACCGCGGTATTTTTTCCCTGCTACAGGTTCATATACAGGTGTGCCATATTTTTCCATCAGGAAATGAATCGCAAATTCCGCATCATCCCCATCCGCATCTACGGTAACCCACTTGTTTTTGGAAAAACCTATTTCCAATTTCATGTCAAGGTCCTTGAGGTCATCTGTAAATTTTGCAGCAATTGCATCAAGGGTCTGTTCTGTATTTGAATACACTTTTATTGCCAATTCAGTTTGCATATAATCCCGCACAAAAGAAGAGATAATTATTTTCTGCCCAGCAGTTTATCGAAGACCTCTTTGGTGTTACCATAAGCAATGAGAACATCATCATGTAGGGGCTCCTCTGAATTTTCAATTCTATCACCTATCATATGTATTTCCCTGCTGAAAGGACCCAGTTTCAATTTAATCCGATCTTCACTGGCGTTTGCCTCTACCAGTTGTCCGTAGATATCCTCTATCTTACTTCTTAATGTATTAATACGTTCCAGTATTTCTCTGGATTCCCGGTTCAGTTGTATTCCTTCACTCTCTTCTTCCTCAACTGCTTCAACCAGTTCCCTGTACTTTTCAGGAAGATTATCCCCAAGTGTTATAATAAAATCCCTGAGAGTTGTTACTACATCTACGCCATATTCTGTCAGTTCTACATATTTTATTCTACCCTCAGATGTAAACTGTACAAGCCCCATATCAGCCATCTTGGAAATGATTTTTGTAGTATGTGCAAAAGTCGAATTGATTTGTTTTGTAATAACAGAAGCGTACGTCTTTTTAAGAGACCATATAGTAAGGAGTGCCAGGGTTGGTTTTTCCTGAAGGAACAAGTTTTCTACTTCTTCACGGGACATTAGAAGATCACCTGATGATATCTTAAGGACTATCACAATGCCTATTCTTTATATATCTTTTTGTTGTATATATATCAATACATATTAGAGAGTATTTGCTTAATCACGCTGATAGGGGCATTAGTCTTAAAGGACATCCCACTGAAATGTGTCCTGCTGGCCTCATACCCTTTATCCCTCAGGTCCTCGATGGTTTTTTCAATACGTGGAGCTGCCACAGAAAGCTGTTTGCATAGCCTGTGCTGATCATAAAAGAAAGGAATATCAAGTTCATCCAGACAGGTCTGGATAATTTTACAGGCCTTTTTCTTCTTGCCAAGGGGTCTTTTTTCAATTTCTTCCATGACCTTTGAACAAAAAATATCCTCATGCAACTTCCCAAGCCAGAGAAGTCCACCGGAATTCATTTCATTTCCACATTCCGGGCAGGTTTGTTCCATGAAAACAGAGTAGCCTTTTTTCCATTCACGGTAACTGCAATTGCCACAATGTGTGACATAACCCAGCTCCTTAAGTGTGCGATCAGCGTTTTTGGCTCCGCTTTTAATCCCTACATAAGCCCTTACATAATGACGCGTGGTGTGAGATAACAATACTTCCATTCCTTTTTCATGGCGTGCCAGATGACGGGCAATAGACCCGAGCAGTATCCTCAGCCCCATTTCACTGTGATATTCATTGTTAAGTGCAACTGCAGCGTACTTACGAATACCGGAATTCAGGTGAGCCCCGCAAAGAGGAGCAGTGTCAGTAGCTGTAACCTCCAGCAAGTGTACAGCAGAGCGACTGGCAGCATCCAGATAGGGAGCGGGACTTCCAAATGGATCCAGTTCCACGATATTGAATCGTTTTTCGTGGAGGAGGGAATTTGCGTTTCTGCAGGATGTTTCAGCAATGTCGGACAGGCTATTGAGTTCAATGTTTTGTTCAATAAACTCACAGGCCTCTGAATCCCAGTCATTAAGTGTCGTCCTGAGACCTATCTCATTTGCTATGCGCAGCCCTCTGATTCCGGAAGCTGCCATTGCATCCACATAACTGATTTCTGAAGGAGGTCTTTCTTCAAAATCGAAATGTTCCTTAACAAAAACAGAAGTTGCTGCCACAGTAATATCCCGGTTAAGTTCCATATGGGAATTATAAAAGACCGGTGAATTCACAGGCAGTTTGTCTTCAATAGCAGTGGAAGGAACCTCCACTTCGGTGGTCCCTTCTGTTATTTTTCTTATATCCATGTCTTCCACATGACATGGTTTTTTTATTTAACCGTAATTGTCACATTCATGCCATTCCAGGGAGGAGCATAGGCTTTGAATTGGCCGGTTTCATTGAATGTATAACGGAACGTTTTGCCAAAAGCCAATTTTTGGTCTTCCCAAAGGCCTTCTTCACTTTTGATTGTAAAAAATCTCTTGGGGTCGGATTGTTCATTTCTCCAGACGACCGTATCTGTCCTGTTTATATCCAGTGACCTGGGAATTGCATTGTGGTTCCTCAAAAGAACCCTATATTCCTGCGGAGTATATTCCTCCAATTCCCTATCATCGGATTCGCTTACATTATCTTTCCCATTCACATCTTCATCTGGCTGATAATCTTCATCTGACTGATTATCCTCACCATTTAATGGAACCTGCTCATCCTGGTCCGTAGTATCCTGTGTTGTACATCCCAACCCCAGCAGGGATATTACAATTAAAAGTATGATTATTTTTTTCATCCGACCACTCCTCTAATTATTTGTTAAACAATAAGTGTCTCTAAAGTTATCAAACTTTCTAGAATAAATAAACAGCAGAGATATCTATTTAAATATATATGTCAATATGTGCCGCGGTCATTTTCATTAATGTATAAAAGGAGAATGCATCAATGTCTGTAAAAAACCCCCTCGGTGAAAAGATAAGCCAGCTCAGACAATCCAGGGAGATGTCGCAGGAAGAACTGGCAAAAGCAAGTAACAATGATGTTGAACTGATAAGTAAACTGGAAAACGGAGCTCTTGTTCCCTCACTGACACCTCTTTTTAACATTGCAAGAGCCCTGGGTGTCCGACTTGGTACTTTTCTTGATGATGCACCCCAAAACGGCCCGGTGCTTGTAAAATCAGGCAAATCAAAACATGTTGTCCGCTTCTCTGGTAAATGTTCCAATTGTAAGGAGAGTTCACTTGAATTCAACTCACTGGCAGCTGACAAACAGGACCGTCATATGGAGCCTTTCATAATTGATGTACATCCACAACAGGGAAAACACCCCCTGTCAGCCCATGAGGGAGAAGAATTTATCTATGTGCTGGAAGGTGAAATCGAAATTCTCTACGGAAAAGACACCTACAACCTCACAGCCGGTGACAGTATCTATTACGATTCAGTAGTTCCCCACGACCTGCATGCAGTTGATGAAGATGCAAGAATAATGGCAGTTGTATACACACCCTACTAAGGAATTCCTATGTTCACACTAACAGTTACCCCACGTTTTGGAGATATTGACGGGCTTCGTCATGTAAATAATACCGTAATTCCCGAATGGTTCGAAATGGGAAGAAATCCTATATTCAGGATATTTACTCCCGATCTTGACCTCACTCCGGAAAAGTGGCGACTTATCATGGCCCGCACGGAATTCGATTTTCTGGGAGAGATGTATTTTGATGGAGATGTCGAAATACGTACCTATATTGCCCGCCTGGGTAACTCCTCTTTTACAATCGGGCATGAAGCCTGGCAAAGAGGAGAAATAAAAGCAAAAGGCAAAGCGGTAATTGTACATTATGATTTCATGGAAAAGAAGTCTGTACCAATTCCACCTGAGATACGTACAAGGCTCGAGGAACACCTGATAGAGGAACAATAAAAATAAGGAGCTGGTACTATTCGTTTTGAAAACGAAACTATAACAGATGTCTTCGAAGAGATGGTGAAAAAATATCCTCAAAAGGATTTTATGGTTTATCCAGACCGGGATCTTCGTTTTAATTACCGTCAATTCAATGAGCGTGTGGATGACCTGGCAAAAGGTTTGCTTGCCCTGGGACTTAAAAAGGGAGACCACATAGGCATATGGGCCCGCAATGTACCCGACTGGCTGACTTTCCTGTTTGCAACTTCCAAGATCGGAGCGGTCCTTGTCACTGTAAATACCGCATACAGAAGCCACGAACTTGCTTATGTGGTAAAACAGTCAGATATGAAAGCACTGGCTATCATCGATGGATTCAGGAATGTGGACTATGTCCAGACTGTATATGATATTGTGCCTGAACTCAAAACACATCAAAGAGGAAATATCAACAGTCAGGAATTCCCTGAACTGAATCATGTAATCTATATCGGACAGGAAAAACACAGGGGCATGTATAATACCCGTGAATTGCGTCTGCTTGGAAAACATGGCTCTGACACCGAACTT
>JBMCCK010000106.1:0-4305 GCA_048619255.1 Methanohalophilus sp.
CGTCAAACCAGTTGATAGCACCACAGAGGGATATCCTGTCCGGGGTTATTACACATACATTGGATGGTGCAAAAGATTGACAGAGGGTACATCCATAGAACGTATCAACATCCTCATCATGGAGATTACGGGTCCTGTCATCCCTAGCCTTGTATTTGGCTTTTGCCTCGTCCATGAGCTTTTCAATCTCGTCCTTGTCCGTGATATAGGTAGCTTCCACCTTCTCTATGAACGGGAGTTCGTTCTTGAAAAGCATCATTATTGCCTGAGCAATGGATTCAAAGGAGGTAACACCTTTTTCCACAGCCTCTTTGCTTAAACGAACCCACACATCATAACGCTGGTTCAGGTGCATAAGCCCCTGTATATAATTCTGGAAATCGTGATTTCTTCTTTCCACAATGGATTCGAGATCTTCTTCCACAAGTTCACCGGCAATCTTGTAGATCATGGCGAAGGGGTATCTTCCTCCCTCTTCCATATCCTGGATGTCCGGACCGATCATGTTAAACTTGCCGTCTACCACGTCATCCATCTCAGCTGCCTTTACAAGTTCAAAACCAATGGATTTGGGACCTGAAAGTTCCACGTACATGTCATTTTTTCTGATTCTTTCTCCTTCAAACATTGGAGAAATTTCAAAAGGAAAATCTTCAGCCATTCTTTATATCCTCCCTCTTTAAAATTCAAAGGTTATCAATAAGTTCGTCAAGTGCTTCCAGATGTACTTCGGGTGTAATATTACCAAAAGACATGGTAGCATTTTGGGTATAATGTCTTCCTATGTTAATTGTTTTCAGGTCTGAAAAATTCTTCAGTCCTGAAAGAACTTGATTAATATAATATTTTTTATGTCCAAGCAGGATTATCAGATCATAACATCCGTTATCATCCAATCCGGTCCATTTTGGGTCACAAAGAAAAGTACCGAGGAAATGGATGTTGATGTATTTTGCATCCACCCCGTCTTCATCGATAAATCCCTTTATGGAATGCCCGGTAGCAGCTACAGGTATACCTTTCTTTGCTATTGCTTTTGCACGGGCAAGGAGTTTTTCCTCCAGGACATCCGAGCCAACAACGAAGAGAGGCCTTTTAGCTTTTTCGATCATCTTTGCTACAATAGCTGGCTTTGTACCCTTGGCAGATTTAGGTCCATATGTTGTATAGACCTTCAGGTTTTTTGAAACATCAGCCATTTTTAAGCCTCCTTACACAATCTTTCCACGTTGGTTGGTTGAGCTGATACATCCAGTTTACTGGTCGGACCAGATACAATCTTCTTTTTATTCCAGTCGATTTCCCACCCATGCTCCTGTTCAAGTTTCTTGAGGAGTTCTTCACGTCTTGCAAGTGGCAAGTCAGTTTCACTTCTGACAAAACGGTACCAGTCATCAGGGATCACTCCGAGATATTTCTCACTGAGCTCAATGTAATGAGTCAGTTTGATCATTCTTCCCATATTGTTGTCACTTGGACGGATACAGTTCTTGGCAAGCATAGGCATCATTTCATCAATGGTTTCTGCGGTTGTTAGCAAGAACTCCGGAGATGCCGGGATATCCATTGTTTCCCCGTTTCTTGCATCCAGAACCTTCCATTTATCTTCCTCATAGGGTTTGCCTATGAGTGCCCTGCGGTATTTTGAACCGTGGGGTCCGAGAACAACCGGTATTCCCAACCTGTTACAGCCGGTTCCAATTGAAGATGCTTTCTGGGAATATGCACCCCATGCAACACCAACAGCTCCAACACGGTTGAGAATATAATCGGCGATTTCTTCATAATTACCCGTGATATTACGCTGTGCAAATATCGCGGCAACCTTTATGGCAGCAGCTGTAATGTGGGAGTTGGAAACACATGAACCCACGTTGATAAGGTTTCCCTTCTGGAACTTTGCTGGATATTTTTCGTAAAGTGTTTCTCCGTCTTCATTCTGGTACATACCAAGATCCATTGCAGAACACCCGGACATCAGGACGATGTAATTACGGCGCAGCATTTCATCTGCTATCCGATACAGGTCTTTTGTCCCATCTGGATAGTTTGAACATCCTACCATTGCAATGATACCTGGCGTGGTACCCATAACAAGGTTGACACCTTCTTCACGGATTTCGGGGTCGCTGATCTGGCCACGTCCGACACGAACCTTCCCCTTTTCTTCGCGGATTACTCTCTGGGATGCTTTTTCAATTACATTGAGTACAGGTATGTCCTTTGGACATGCCTGTTCACATCTGCCACAAGCTATACATTTGTCATGGAGTATTTCGAAAGGCCTGAGGTCACCTTCTTCAGCAGCATTCATGGCATCGCTGATTGGCAGGTTTGTCGGACATTCGAGTTCACATGCAAGGCAATGTACACATCTGGAGGTAAGTTCGTTGAACTCTTCTTCAGTAGGTAGGGATACGACACCTTTTTCCTTGCGAATTTTTGACATTTCCTGTGTAAGTCTGGGGGCAACTTCACCGAGTTTTTCAAAGTCAAGTATCAGGGCACCATCATCCCTTCCGGATTTGAGATCATCAATGATATCCTCTACATCATCATCTGACCTGTTTGGAAGGCCATACATGATTTTATCATTGGTTGTGATGACAGGCATCATAAGCTCGCGTGCTTCCCTTAGTACGTCGGCGCGTACACACTGTTCATCGACAACAATAACGTCAGGAACACCGGACCGTATCATCTTGAGTTCCTTGGCAAGGGTTCCGACAACCTTGGCCTTTGGCACGTCTCCTCCTTCGGTCCTGTATCTTGTCATGTCCAGAGCAGTACAGCACAGACCACAAAGCTCCATTTTTTCGGTCAGGTCATTGTCTTCCATATAGTCTATAATGTCGGTAACTCCGGCAACGTTATGACCAATAACCAGCAGGACAGGTTTTTCGGAGTCAATAGTTCCCATGCCAATTTCAGAGAGAGGTGATTCTTCGTCTGCTTTTGGCATTTCCAGACAGGAAACCTGCGCTATATCGGAAACCTCCATTCCTACATGATCGAGCATACCACCATGCATTGCTTTGGATTCGAAATCGATTGCTTCTCCTTCCTGTCCCATATGGACACATGCAAGAAGCTGGACCAGTTGTTCCTCCACATAATTCAGGGCGTCTTCCAGATCACCTAGAGTTTCAGGTTTTTTGCCTGTTACCATCTGGACATTAGGGGCGATTATATTTGTTTGTCCGACTTTAAGCGGATAATCTGCCCCGTACTTGTCTATCAGGTGGTGAAGCAGATGTCTTCCGTGACCGGAGTGAGCTGATGCTCCTGTAATCACACGCAGCATGAATTCCCTGGCATTATGGCCTTCCATGTTGATACCACATGCTCCTTCCTTGTTCCCGGTAAGGTCACAGGTACCGAATGTACAATAACAACACTGGTCACACATGGGCGTGTAGACTGCGTTATATCTGTCTAGAAGTTTATAGTCCCAATCCCTCAGTCCGGAGATATTTGGTTTTATAGTGGGCCCTACTTCTCCTTCCTCAGCGGCGGTTTTTTCGATAGCACCTACAATGCTTCCGATGTTGATCTGGACGTTTTCCAGGTCGCTGACAGAGAATGTCCCTGTTTTAAGTTCACTCATCTATGTATGTCCTCCTGGTGTCCCATCGCTATAAATTGTATAGCTTTGATGGGAGTGTTATAGTTTGATAAAAAGTTAATAGTTTATACAGTAGTGGACTGTGTCCTAATTAATGTATATTCAGTATATAAGTCTTTCCGGTATTTATCATGATTATAATAGATAATTCTTTTTATTTGTTTGCGCTGTTAATTCAACCTGCTTTCTGATGTATGGAAATAGATTTATTTACTTTTGCATATGTGTTGTTTAGGTAGGAGGATATTTTGGATAATCAATGCTGGATATGCGGTAAGAAAGAGCCAGTGATGTATACATGCCGCTACTGTGGTAAAACATTTTGTTCTGATCATCGTCTTCCTGAAAGGCATGGCTGTGAAGGCCTGGGAGATGGAACACGTTTCAGCTCTGCACAAAGTGCAGCTGGAATTAGTGGTGCCAGAGGCCGCAGTACTTCCGGTACAGATCAAATAGTGAAGGATTTCTTTAAAGAAGCCACCAAAAATGCTGCAAAAGGTGCGGCAGGGAGTGCATTTAACAGGACTAAACGTTCCTTTTATACTAGCCCATCAATGGCTATAATAATTATATGTATATTTTCATTTTTCCTGGAGCTCCTGTTGGGTCAGCCTTATTATACTTTATTCCAGCTTGAACCGGGTAATATTCTATCTAGGCCCTGGACTTTGATTTCTCAT
>JBMCCK010000107.1:0-4283 GCA_048619255.1 Methanohalophilus sp.
AGGGATTTTCGATTACTTTTTTCCCCCGATCCATTGGCACAACATGAAGTTGTGCATCCTTAAATTCATTCTTCAAGGGCTCATCTTCTGCGATCCTGTCCAGAGTAACGGCTACAGCGGCCACTTCTGAATGAGGCTGGTTACCCACAGCAACATTCCAGTCAGCCAATTCATAGACCTCAAAAGGGACTTTTTCCGCACCGACAACTATCATGAGTTTTTCGCATTCCTGCATAGACACAACAGCATCTGGCAGATTGATACCATACATTGAAAGATGGCAAACCTTTCCACCTTCTGATTTCCATTTTTTAATCTCGGTCTTCCATTTTACATCATTGCGGATATAAAATTCTCCTCCCCAACGTTGGCACAGCTGGGTCACGCTCCGGGTAATCGAGGGATCGTTACTCGCAAGGAGTATCCCTTCAGCACCGAAAGCCCTTGCTGTAAGAGCCACATGAGTTGTGATGCGTTTATCTCTTTCCGGTCTGTGTCCCAGACGCAGTATTACAATTCTTTTCATAGGCAAAAATAGGAAAAAGGGTATTAAAGCGTAATGGCCGCTTTACATTTCCTTAAATGACTGTACCCTTTCAAGTAGCATACCTTCAACCACTATAGGGGAATCTCTTTGAGCATTCTGCAGAGCTGTTTCCAGTTTATTTTTCTTTTCTGCGTGAATGGTAAGAACGGGTTCGCCTTTTTTGACCGGTTCTCCCTGTTTCTTATGAATCAGCACACCCGCTCCTTTATCATTGGGTGCACCGGCAAGCCGTGCAATCTGCACCACTCGCTTATTTTTGAATTCAAGTACATACCCATTTGCAGGTGCGGTTATCTCAGCTGTATACTCACCGGCAGTAATATCTTTGTAAGTGATATCGGGATTGCCGCCCTGTACTTCTATGATTTCCCGGAATTTGGTAAGTGCTTTGCCATTTTTAAGGGTTTCCATAGCAAGTTCATTACCCTGACCACGGGCAGCCACTCCACCCATTTCAAGCAACATACCCGCAAGGACCATGCTTTTCTCGATAAGGCTGTTTGGTCCTTCTCCGGTTTCAAGTACCTTAAGAGCCTCACGTACTTCAAGCGCAGGTCCAACAGTCCGACCAACGGGGGAAGCTCCGTAAGTTAGGGCACAGTCCACATTCATGCCGAGTCGCTCACCCAAATTTATAAGGTCACGAGCCAGTTTCCTGCCTTCCTGTACATTTTCGATTTTGGTTCCCGGCCCTGTAGGTATATCAATAACTACATTATCGGCGCCTACAGCTCCTTTTTTGGCCATAATCGATGCCAGCAGCTGGCAGTGCGGATCAATTGACAACGGATATTCTACTTTGATAAGTTTGTCATCTGCGGGGGCAATATTGGTGGCACCACCCCAAACCAGAACCCCTCCGACCTTTTCGGTCATTTCCTTTACCTGGGAAGCGGAAAATTCAACCGGTGCCAGAATTTCCATCAGGTCGGATGTGCCCCCTGCACCTGTAATTGCACGGGAACTTGTTTTGGGGATTAGTAACCCGTTAGCTGCTACAATTGGTACTATCAAAAGAGAGATCTTATTACCCGGTACTCCGCCGATAGAGTGTTTGTCCATAACCGGACCCTTGGCAAACTCAAGTCTTTCTCCTGTATCGATCATCGCCCGGGTAAGCCATTCGGTTTCGTCATCCGTCATATCATTTATATAAGTGGATGTCAGGAAAGCAGCTAGTTCGATTTCACTCAAATTCTCTTCCACAATATCTTTGACAAGGCCATATATTTCTTCCTGAACTAGTTTTTCCCCATCCATGTTTTTGCGGATCAATCGTGCAGATTTGGGTTTCTCTGCAGGTTCGACCTCTACAATTTCAGTCCACTCCCTCTGAAGCTGTTCTTTAACTTCGTGATACAATCCGATCATTCCGGGAGATATCATATCTTCTGTAAAATCCACAATTGCTGTAACTGTAACATGCCCTGTTACACGAACCCGGTCTCCTTCATAAACACCCAGTTCTTTAGCATCTATGGAATTAAGTATAATTTTGTATTTTCCGACTTTGATATCGATTGGCTGGACTTTAAGTTCCATTTTTACACCTTTTAGTAATTATAAACTATAACATCGGATTAACTTATTTAAGTTTTCGAAAAATCCGTTATTCCTATCAATCGATTTCTTTCTATCAGGATCTGGAGATCTCATTCAGGTTCTCTTTTACATTTTTCCTGATATTGCTGAATAGATCATTGCCTTTTATATCGATTCCTACTATCAGGGGACCAAATTCATCCATTTTCAGTTCCCATACCGCCTCTGGCATACTCAGGTCGAACCAGTGGACAGCACACACATTTTTTATGGAATCTGCCGCCAGAGCTGCGCAGCCACCGGTATAGGCAAGATAGACGCATTTACCCCTGAAAGAATCAGCAATGTCGTCCATCCCTCCTTTGCCTATCAGTATCCTGACATTGTGTAGCTCAAGGAATTTTGGGGTCATTGCAGACATACGTGCACTTGTGGTAGGACCTGCAGCAACAACTTCCCATGGTCCCGAATCATCTTTTTTCATGAGCGGCCCGCAGTGGTAGATTGCACCTCCTTTCAGGGAAAACGGTATCTCTTTCAGCGGAGTCTCAAGAATACGCTTGTGGGCTTTGTCCCTGGCTGTCAGGACTTTACCGGATAGATAGACTATATCCCCTATACGAAGGGGTTCTATATCTTCTGTTTTGAGCGGGGTCTTCAGATGATATTCCATTGTCCGTCACCTCCGATAACGACTGTTGCATGCCTGTTGGCCCAGCACTGGATATTGATTGCAACAGGGAGGGATGCGGTGTGGCAATAAGCCTTATTGATGTGTACGGCCAAGGCTGTTGTGTCCCCTCCGGTACCCATGGGACCCACGCCAAGGCGGTTGATCTTTTCCAGCATGTTTAGCTCCTGCTGGTCCATATTATCAACCCTTCCCAACAGGGCGATCTTGGCGAGCAGAGCAGCCTTATCGAAGGAACCACCGAGACCTATTCCCAGGATGATGGGGGGACAGGGTTTACCGCCGGCATTCATGACAGTTTCCAGAACAAGTTGGTCTATGGAGTCTACTTCGGAAGGATTAAGCATTTTCAGTATGCTCATGTTTTCCGACCCGGCGCCTTTTGGGACTGCGGTGATCCTTATTTTATCGGAATCATTAAAATAGTACTTTATGTCAGGCAATCCATCCCCGGTATTGTCCCCGCTGTTTTCACGTGTCAGGGGATGAACGACATTGGGGCGTAGGGGTACTTCCACTGTGGCCTTTCTGACACCTTCGGCGAGAGCATATTCCAGATCAGGTAAAGGAGGCAGTTCCCTGCCGATCTCCACAATCAGGATAATTATTCCCGTATCCTGGCATATGGGTACTGTGTGGCGCCGGGCGATTCCTATATTTTTCAGTATGGCCTTTAAATGGGATTGTGCGACTTCACTGCTTTCCTCCTGTTCAGCTTTTTCAAGGGAGGCAACTACATCTTCCGGCAGGACTGTTTCGGCTTTTTGTATGGCCGAAACTGTTGCCTGCACAATGTCTTCATGTTTTATTCCTGATTCCAAGCAAGATCACCTGTATTACAAAAAAAGAAGATGAATACACATCTTATATTTGCAACCAACTATCACATTCCTTCTTCAAACTGGAATTTATGCCTGTTCATTTTCATTATCTTTACAAGCGATAACATTACAGGTACTTCGACCAGTACACCTACTACAGTTGCCAGTGTTGCTCCTGAAGTTGCACCAAATAGTATTAATGTAGTGGCTACTGCCAGTTCAAAGAAGTTACTTGGTGCAATGAATGTAGAAGGTGCAGCTTCATAGAAGGGGATTTTCAGTCTTTTTGCACCATAATAGCTGATTGCAAATATAAAATATGTTTGCACTATGATAGGTATAGCAATCAAGACAATATGGAAAGGATATTTGATTATCATTTCACCCTGTAGAGTAAAAATCAAGACCAGGGTCACAAGAAGTCCCGCAGGTGTAATCCATTCTATTTTGTTGATCAGATTATTTTCAAACCAGCTCAGTCCTTTGCTTTTAATGACATAATGCCTGGTTAACATTGCAAGGACAAGAGGGAGTGCTACATAGAATAATACAGAATAGAATATGGTCAGTACAGGTATTGGGAAGTCAGTGGTCTGGCCAACAAGAAACGCTCCTAAGGGAGCAAACAATATCAATATAATCAGGTCATTTACAGAAACCTGGACAAGGGCGTAATTGATAT
>JBMCCK010000108.1:0-4277 GCA_048619255.1 Methanohalophilus sp.
GCACCAGTTGCACAGAAATGCAATAATAAGAGGGAACTCATCTTTTACTTCCAGAGCTGCTTTTATCTGTGCCCTTACCTGTTCATCAGTATGGTGATGCATTGAAATAGCATCAACCGGACAGGCTGCACTGCAGGTACCACAACCATGGCAGGAAACTTCATCAACAAAGGCCTTACCATTTTCGATTTTAATGGTCCTGTAATCGCAAACATCAGTACAGACACCGCATCCGATACAGGCATCAGAATCCACATGAGCGCTTAAAGGATCGGTACGAAGCTCACCAGGCTGAAGCAGTCTCATGACCCGGGAAGCAGCCGCACTGCCCTGTGCAATGGAAACCTGGATTTCTTTGGGACCAGAGACACAGCCTGCAAGGAAAACACCATTGATATGTGAATCTACTGGTTTCATCTTGGGATGGGAAACAGCAAAAAACCTGTCAGGCCGTTTTGCCATTTTCAACATACTACCAATTGGTTTTGCGGAAGGGTCAGCTTCCATACCGATGGATAATATGACAAGATCGTACTGTTTTTCCTCGATTTTGGATTCTAAGGTGTTCTCATAACGCAGGGAAAGGGAACCATCATGCTCCTGCACAATCTCAGCTACCCGCCCTCGTACAAAATCCACCCCTGTGGCCTGGGTTTTTGTATAATATTCTTCGTACATTTCTCCCGAAGCACGTATGTCAATATAGTGAATAGTTATTCGGATATCGGGATAGCGCTCTTTTAGCAACTGGGCATTTTTCATTGCTGACATACAACAAACACGGGAACAATAGGGATTTCCCACAGATTCATCCCGCGAACCTACACATTGTATAAATGCCACTTCCTCTGCAACCTCGCCTGTTGAAGGACAGTTTACCCTACCTCTGGTAGGTCCTGAAGCATTCAATAGCCTCTCAAGTTCCATATTTGTAATGACATCGGGATATATGCCATACCCGTACTCCTCTTTCCTGGATGCATCAAACAAACGATATCCTGTGGCAATAATTATTGCTCCCACATTCAGCTGGAATTGAGTGATCTGCTGCTCAAATTCCACTGCATCTGCAGGACATGCCTGCGCACAGAGGCCACAGCCAACACAATAATCATTATCGATATATGCAACTTGTGGAGCAGCTTGCGGAATAGGAATATTGATTGCCCGGGTTTTACCAAGTCCACTATCAAATCGGGAAGGGATTTCCACGGGACATACCCTTGAACATTCATCCACACAACCCTTACACTTTTCTTCGGATACATATCGGGGCTGAGTGGTACCGGTAATCTCAAAGTTACCGACTGAACCTTCAATTGCAGTAATTTCGGAAAGGGTGTGAAGTTCGATGTCAGGGTGATTAACAACTTCAGTCATTTTCGGGGCGAGGACACAAATAGAACAATCATTGGTAGGGAATACTTCATTCAAAAGAGCCATCTTTCCCCCGATCGTGGGCTCTTTTTCAATCATATGGACCTTATAGCCCGTATCGGCAAGATCCAGGGCTGCTTCAATTCCTGCTACTCCCCCACCTATTACAAGTACTTCCTTACTAACAGGTGTACTCTGGATCTTGAGGGGTTTCAGAAACTTCAGTTTTGCCACACCCATCTTGATAAGGTCAAAAGCTTTCTGGGTGGCCATCCTTGGATTATCCATATGCACCCAGGAACACTGTTCCCTGATGTTAACAATCTCAAGAAGGAATGGATTGATTCCCGATTTTTCCAGCAAGTTGCGGAAAGTAGTTTCATGAAGTTTAGGAGTACAGGCTGCAACAAGCACACGTTCAACATTATGTTCTTCAATATCCTTTGCAATTTTATCCTGCCCGGAATCCGAACACATGAACTGGATATCTGATGCGACCACAACATCATCCAGGGATTCTACCTGTTTTAGAAGAGTTTCAATATCGACTACACCCGCAATATTTAGCCCGCAGTGACAAATGTATACTCCTATTCTCATAAATGTCCCTTCGTGGCTCTCTGATTTCATCTTAGACATGATATACCTTTGGATAAAAAACGGTCGTGTGAATTGTGTGAACACTGTGCACAAAAGAAATAATATAGAAGGAAGATATAACTAATTCATTGAAGGTGATCAATGATGGGTCTGGGAAATTTTATCAAAGGACTTTTCGGCAAAGGCGAACCTGAAATGTCAACGTCTGAACCTGTTACAGAAACCATAAGTACAAATCTCTATAAAGTTAATTCTCTGGCATTTGAACAGGAAGTTGTGAAAACAGAAACTCCTGTAATTGTCGATTGTTTTGCAAAATGGTGCGCTCCCTGTAAAAAAATGGCCCCTATGTTTGAAGAGGTAGCTGCTGAATATGAGGGCAAGGTCAAATTTGTAATAATTGACCTCGATAAATCTAAGGATATTGCTAAACAATACAATGTAGTAGGGATTCCAACACTCTTGCTTTTTGACAAGGGTGAAGTAAAAGAAAAACTGGTAGGCAATACCACAAAAGATAAACTTAAAGCATCAATCGAAAAGGTATTCGGAATTAAATCTGAATGATTAGGGTGAAAAAACTATGGTCAGTCAAGAAGACAAAGTAAAAACAAAAAACTGGGTTACTAAGTATGCTCAAAAGAAAGAATACAAACTAAATCCCGATCCTGAAATGCTGGATCTGGTAATTGAGGGGCTGGCGAACAACAAAATAAAATACGGCAAAGGTTACTGTCCCTGCAGAATACCTTCAGGGGATGAAAAGGAAGACCGGAAAATAATCTGCCCCTGTATCTACCATGAGGATGAGATTGCCACAGTTGGTTCATGTCATTGTGATCTGTTCTTCCAAAAGGTAGACGATGAGAAAAAAGAAGAGCAACAAAATGATTCAGAAGACTAAGATTTCCTTTTGTTCGTCAGTGGTGAAACAATGGCCAGTGTGATGGAGATATATCAACTTCTACCAAAGACCAACTGCAAGAAATGCGGAAAATCCTCATGTATGGCCTTTGCTGCAGCCTTACTTTCCAGGGAGAAAAACATCGACGAATGTACTCCGATGCTGGAAGAGGATAAATACAGTGAAAATTACACAAAAATTAAAAGCCTGGTTTCACCTGCAGAACAAGCATCAGAGACCGGGATGATCGTACATGAGGATAGATGTATAGGTTGTGGCAATTGTGTTGTGGCCTGTCCCGTAAATGTTGCAGAAGACCCTAAAGGTGCAGGTAGTGGAAATGCACCTACTAACGAAAGGGTAATCCTGAAAGTTGAAGACGGTATTGTACGTCTATCCAACGTGGAAGATTGCCGCAGATTCGGAGAGAACAAAAGACTTTGCAGCGGTTGCATAGTTACCTGCCCCACAAAAGCAATTGAATTTGTCTGATCTCAAGGAGGGAGCCTTTGGAAAGAGAATACTATGTTTGTACAGGATGCGCTCTTCTATGTGATGATATAGAACTCAGAGAGGAAGAAAATAAGACCATTATAGATAGCGCCTGCCGCAAAGGGGTTGCCTGGATAAAAAATTGCCAGCAGCCTCTGGAGTGTACTGTGGATGCAAAAGATGCCACACCCCAGGATGCAATTGAAAAGGCAGCTGAAATCCTGAAAAATGCTAAAAAGCCTCTCATATTCGGTATGGGAAATTCAAGCCTTAAAGCCCAGGAAAAAACCATTGAACTGGCAAAAAAAACCAATGCATGCATTGATGATACCTCATCTTTCTGCCAAGGGCCTTTTGTTGAAGCAATTCTCAATGATAATATCAAAAGTTGTACACTCGATGAAGTAAAGGACAAGGCTGATGTACTTGTATTCTGGGGATGTGATCCTTCAAATTCTCATCCAAGACATCTTTCAAAATTCTCTTATTTCCCCAGGGGGAAAATGCGCCAGCGGGGTTGGGAAGAAGACAGGACGGCAATAGCAATTGATGTACGCAAATCTGATACAGCAATAATATGTGAAGATAATTTTTACCGGATTCCTCCAAAGGCAGATGCAGAATTCGCCCGGGCCCTGACTGAAGCCCTGTCAGGAAAGGTACCAAAGGTAAACTTTGGTATGAAACCAAAAGAAATCCTTGAACTTGCAAACGTACTGAAAAAGGCAGAATTCGGTGTAATATTTGCAGGATTGGGGCTGGTCTATTCCATGCATGACCTGTCACCAATGGAAAATCTTCTGGAAGCTCTGAACAAGAAGACGGCCTTCCATCTGATGCCCATGGTCGGGCAGTATAACATGCGTGGCTTCAACCACACTCTGTTTGACAAAACAGGCTATAT
>JBMCCK010000109.1:0-4275 GCA_048619255.1 Methanohalophilus sp.
CACCTGGCGCTCCTTTTCTCCGATGGTCATATTTATGGAATTGTAAACTGCCCTGTCCCCCAGACCAATCTCGCTCACGTATTCTGTCGCAGCCATCCGGGCCAGAGGGTCGGGAGAATCGATAAGGAAGGGAGAATCCGTAATCTCACTGACAAAATCAATATAGTTGCGTAGGGCCTGTTCCGTATTGCCGAATATGTGCACCATACAGGGATTACCTGTTTCATCAGATGATGCACGCTGGGAATTGAGCAGGTCCTCTGCTATTTTGCGATCAAAAAGCCCTTCATTCGCATCCTCCACTATATTATGTCCTTCGTAGAATATTGTGCCTGCAAGGACTGTGGGCAGTTCACCGGGATTTCCTCCAATTTTCACGCCGGCGATATTGGCAATTTTTTGATCTTTTTGGAACCTGAACATTTGAAAACCTCAAGCGATCTCGTAAATTAAGCCGGAAAAAGCATCCATAACCACTTTTTCACTGATAAGTATATCAGCACCGATAGATTCAGGTGGTTTATATCTCCTGACAGCTTTTCTAAAGGATATTGGAGAAGCTTCAAAGGGTTTCTCCGAATCATGATAATTGTCAACAATCGAGTATATTTCATCAATGTCAGTAAGCCCGGTACGGTCTATAAGTTCCACCTGCTGGCGGAAACGCTGAATGGTTTCAATTTCCAGGTTCTCAATAAAGGGAATAGCCCCCTCTGAACCCAGAATCCTGCCATCTTCATCAATACCGTTTTCATAAAGGGCTTTCAGGGTCTGCCCGGCAAGATGTCCCCGGGATTCACCACCACAGAGAAGTACGTACCTGATATTGCAGTTGGAAACAACATTCATTACAACTTTCTCAGCCCCCAGGTTTTCCGTTTTGCAACTACCCCAGATTGCTGCTTTTTCGAACAGAGGCATCGAACTTGCAAGGGTAACCACAGCAATACAGGATTTGGGATTGCCTGCACTGAAATCTCCTTTTGTAACAGGCCATTTTTCTGAAACTGTATCCAACTTATACAACCTCCCTTTTATTAGAAACAAGAGATGCGGCAAGCATTATAGCCAGGGTATAATGGCCGCCCACCCGGGATGTGTCAATAAACACATGCCTGTCCATAAGGACGGGTGCCCCAATTCCATTGCCCCCACCCAGAAATACGAGTGAACGGAAGATAAGATTGCCTGATATGCCATCCGGAGCAAGGATGAAGTTAGATTCCCTGATGGCATCTTCTATAAGGATCGTGTAATGTTTCGCATCTATTCCTGCATCTTTCAACCGGTTTGCCAGGAAATCCGCATCCGCCAGGGTACGATCCACACGTTCATCCCGGCCCAGATCCCCCATGCGCCCTCCTGACAGTATACCAATTTCAGGCTCAATACCAAACCTGCGGATATAGGTAGCACTTCTTTTTACAAGTTCAATTTTATCGGAAAGGGAGTGGCCTTCATCAATACCCACAGGTGCAAGGAAAAAAGGAGTTTTGTCATGAGTTAGCAGGAAAGCAACCCTGTATAATTTTTCGATGCCGAGTATCTCTTTGAGGTGGGACAGGGTACCAGAGGCTTTTGCCGTGCCCCTTACAGCAGCATCAACATCCCCGGATGCAAGCAGACTGCCGAGAACTTCTTCTGGTTGCGGGGTATCGATCACTTCAAGGTTTGTCCCGATTGCCGATATATCACGCTGGTCGCCTACAAGCACCACCCTGGCATAACCTTCAACCTCGGCTTTTTCTGCACTCTGGATCAATTTGGGAGTGGGATTGCGCACACCTAGTGCAACCTGGGGACAATTATCAAGAGCCCTTGTACGTATGATATCCAGCAATCCGTCTGTTTTTTTCTGCATGCCCGCCCTCATTAATATGCAAAGTTAAACAATCAACAAACAACACAATTATTAATTAGTTTTCGCTTTAATATAGTTGAGGTCACATATGACAATAGCGCAAGATTGGGCAGAAAAATACCGTCCTGCCAAACTGGCAGATGTCGTGGGGAACAATAAACCCCTGCAGGCCCTCCGTGACTGGGAAGAAGAATGGGAGCACGGAGTTCCTGACAAAAAGGCAGTCATATTGAGTGGACCTGCCGGTGTTGGAAAGACATCAGCAGCCCATGCCTTGGGAAATGAGATGGGGTGGGAAATTATCGAGATGAACGCCAGTGACCAGCGGACTGCCGGGATTATCGAGAAGGTGGCTGGTTCTGCTTCACGTATGAGTACACTTACAGGGATACAAAAGCGCCTCATAATACTGGATGAAGCAGATAATATGCACGGCTCTGCCGACAGGGGAGGGACCCGGGCCATTACGAATGTTATCAAGAAATCCAATCAACCGATTATACTTATTGCCAACGACCTGTACGCCCTCTCATCAACCCTGCGTTCTCATTGTGTGAACATAAAATTCAATTCCATACCCCAGCGTTCCATCCTGCCTGCATTGAAAAAGATATGCAAAATGGAGGATATAATGTGTGGCACAGGTGTGCTGGAGAAAATCGCTGAAAATACAGGCGGAGATCTCAGAAGTGCCATAAAAGATTTGCAGGCAACAGCAACAGATAAAAAAGAGATAGAAGTTGTGGATGTCACCACAGCCGAAAGAGATACAAAAGAATCTATTTTCAAAGTACTTACCAATGTTTTCAAGGGCGAAGATCCCGTTAAAGCCTACAGAGCAACCTTTTCCCTGGACGAAACACCTGAAGACCTTATTCAGTGGGTGGATGAGAACCTCCCCAACCAGTATCTGGACAAAGATGAAACACTAAACGAAGATTTAACTGCCGCCTATCAGAATCTTTCAAGAGCTGATACGTATCTTGGCAGGGTACGTTTGCGGCAGAACTACGGACTCTGGAGATATGCCGGATTCCTGTTAAGCGGAGGAACGGCAATGGCAAAGAAACACTCCCATTCAGGTTTCCGCAAGTTACAACCCCCCTCCATGTGGAGACGAATGGGCCAACTGCGCTCCAAACGAAACATGAGGGATAACATAGCTGCAAAAGTGGGGTTACACTGCAATGAGCCAATCAGGGATTGTCGTATAGACCTGCTTCGAATGTACGGACTTTTACTCAAAAACGAGGACTATGCAGTTGATGCAGCATATTCCCTTGAACTTGATGTAGATGAGATTGCTTACCTGACTGAAAGCAAAAAGGTAACCAAGAAGATCCAGAAAATCTATGATGCTTCCCGGGAAATGATGCATGAAAAGGAAGATGAAGACATTGACATATTCATGCATGCTCCCGAAAAAGACAAGGGACAGTCAACACTTGATTCCATGTTCTCAGCAGAAAAAGACCCTGCAGAAGAAAATAAAACGGATGGAAAGGATAATCCAAAACCTGCCAGATCCCAGAAGACTCTTTTTGATTTTTAAACTTCGATTTGCGATAGCCATTTATCTTCCAACAGCCTAATTTTCCCCGGAGAGTTGAAGGAAATGGCCAGAGAATATGACATTGTAATCATAGGGACAGGCGTAGCAGGTACCGTTTGTGCGAACAAGACAGCTGCGGCAGGAATGAAAATCGCGATTACAGATATCAGGGAATATGGAGGGACATGTGCACTTCGGGGATGTGTACCAAAAAAAGTACTTGTGGGTGTTGCCGAAACTGTTGAACAGGTAAATCGTTTCAACAAACTGGGAATCATGCCACAATCTTCCGTGAACTGGAATAAGTTAATGGACTTTAAGCAAACTTTTGTAGATAATTTCCCTCAGAACAAGGAAGAAAAGTTCAAAAATATGAATATTGACACCTACCATGGCGGGGCAAAGTTTGTTTCCCAAAATGAAGTCAAGATTGCAGATACAATCCTTAGGGGCAAACACATTCTGATTGCATCCGGTTCAGTGCCCCGAAAAACCGCAATCAGGGGCGAAGAAAACCTGATTACAAGTGAGCAATTTCTCAATCTCGATGAATTACCCCGCAGAATTGTCTTTGTGGGCGGGGGTTATATTTCTTTTGAATTTGCCCATATCGCTGCCCGGGCGGGAAGTCAGGTAACTATCTTACAAAGAAGTGAAGTGCTCAAACAATTTGACAGGAACATGGTCAAATTGCTGGTAAAAGCTTCCGAAGAAGCCGGCATAAATGTCAATACCGGTATCTCGGTCAGCTCTGTTGAAAGCACTTCAGCAGGATTTACTGTGAATACCAGAGATGGTGAGGGCAAAGAATCACGGATTGAATGTGACCTGGTTGTCAACGGTTCAGGCAGGATTGCAGCCT
>JBMCCK010000110.1:0-4245 GCA_048619255.1 Methanohalophilus sp.
TATGGATTTAACTTTTAATTGGATGGTCGGAAATCTTGGCTGGTCTTTCCTGTTTGGTGGCAGTATATTTTTATTGCTAATTGTATATTTGATGCTAAGTCCGCTTCGGGATATAAAACTGGGTGGGGACTATGAAAAACCTGCTTATTCCAATATTTCATGGTTTGCCATGCTTTTCAGTTGCGGAATGGGTATTGGCCTCCTTTTCTGGGGTGTTTCAGAACCGATATGGCATTATATGTGGCCAATCTATGAACAACCCAATACATCTGAATCCCTGCATGCAGCCATGAGATATTCTTTCTTCCACTGGGGCTTCCACCCCTGGGCAATATATTCTGTAGTTGCGGGCTCATTAGCATATTTTTCCTACAGGAAGGGATTGCCAATGTTATTGAGCTCTACACTGGAACCTATCCTGGGAAGAGAGGGCATTGATGGAAAATGGGGTGTTGTTGTTAATACCATTGGTGTGCTTGCAACCCTGTTTGGTATTGCGACAACTCTTGGTTTAGGTGTTATGCAGATAGGCGCCGGGCTTGAGGAATTATTCGGTTATGCCAGCGGACCTACCTTATGGGTACTTATAATTACTGTTGTTACGATTCTTGCGATTATGTCCACAGCATCCGGTATCGACCGGGGTATAAAATGGCTGAGTCAGATCAATCTGGGCGTGGCAGCTCTTTTAATGATTCTGATATTCATTCTTGGACCAACGCTATTTACCCTTGAGCTGTTTACTAATTCGGTTGGGGGCTATTTGCAAAACTTGCTCCAGATGTCCTTTGGAACAGACCCTGCCGGAGTCGGAGCTGAAGGCTGGGGTGACTCGTGGACCGTCTTCTATTGGGCATGGTGGATTGCCTGGGCTCCATTTGTCGGATCATTCATTGCCAGGGTTTCAAGGGGCCGGACAATCAGAAGTTTTGTTGTAGGGGTAATGCTTGCTCCTACAGTTGTCAGTATGCTATGGTTCAGTATCTTTGGAGGATCTGCTCTGTTCATCGAGCATTTCGGAGCCGGTGGAATTGCTGAAGCTGTTGAGGTTGATTCTGCACTTGGTTTTTTCAGTATGCTCAGTTTTTTCCCTTTCTCTGACATCCTTATTGCAGTTGCAATGTTCTCAGTAGCGATCTTTTTCATAACCTCATCTGACTCAGGTACTTATGTCATAGGAATGCTGACCTCTAAAGGTAATCCAAATCCTCCCCTTCCCCTGAGGATTATCTGGGGTAGTCTTGAAGGGGCGTTTGCAGCAGTTCTTCTGCTTGCAGGTGGTCTTGAAGCCCTCCAGACAGCTTCGGTAATCGGTGGTTTCCCCTTCATGATAGTTATGCTTTTGATGCTCTATTGCTTACTGAAAGCATTGTTTATGGAATTGCAAGAAGAGTCGCTACCGTTAGAGAGGGCTAAATTAAGGGCAACAATTAATGATATAAAAATACGGGAGGATAAAAAGGATAAAGAGTGAGAACCGAAATTCGAACCTTTAAGGGGTGATTGATAGAAGCTACATCATCCCTTTTCCTTCTTGTTTTTCATTTCATCATAACCCTTTACCGAACACCCACCGCAGCACATGCTTCCAACCATTTTCTCCTTTTTGAAATAACCAATTTTATTTATATAATTAATTGGAAGAATTTATACTCTCATGAAAGTCCCAAAATCAATACTTGCTAAAAATTTGTAGGGGTACACAACGATTCCAAAATGGCTCTCTATGTGAAAGGAAAAAAAGAAGTTGCCCAGAAAATTTCGGGTGATATGAAGAAATATGATACATCTTTCTGCATCGGAAGTACAGATGGTAGCCACAAGTTCACCGCCTGCATCGATGAGGTGCAGACATACAACTGTGCCCTTTCACAGGCCGAGATTCAGTCCATCGGGAACTGATGGCCTGCAATGAATATTTAAAAAAGAGCCGCCTTGTAGGCGTCAACCATTTTCTCACTCAAGACTGCAATCCGAGATCTCGTTAGCCTTCTTTTCCTGCATCAATTTTCGCACTTCTGACAGGTCGGATGTCTGGCCCAGTACACACATAAGTTTTACAAGGGCAACTTCAGGTAACATGTCCTCAGCTTCGATTGCTCCGGCTTTGAGCATATCCGTGCCGGTGTCATAGACACGGTCACAGACACGTCCGTGCAGGCACTGGGATGTGATCACTACCGGTATATTTGCTTGTGCTGCACGCCTGATTTCAGGGACCCAGTCGGTGGACACATGGCCCAGACCGGTTCCTTCGATTACAATACCCTTATAACCTGCATCAATGTAATTAGCCAGGATTTCGGGTTTTGCACCGGGTGTGAATTTTACAATAGCACATTCAGGTTCGATCTTATCTTTCAAGGTCAGTTCTGTTTTTCCGCGTGCGTTGTATTCTGATTCTGTGGTGATCTTTCCTGTGGCATAATCCACAAAACCGATCGGGCGGGAATTAATGGACTGGAAAGCATCCCTGCGTGAGGTATGCATCTTTCTGATCCGGGTGGCATAATGGATGGCACAGCGGTCATCGGAACTGCTCTCATGCATGACCGTGCACACTTGCGCAATATCACTTACAGCAACATTAGTTGCACAGATCGCATTCATCACATTGTCACTGCTTGGCCTGTCTGCACTACGCTGGGAGCCTACAAAAACCACGGGAACCGGCGTGTCAAGCATGAATGCCAGGGCTGCTGCGGAATACATCATCGTATCGGTGCCATGGGCAATCACTATGCCGTCTGCTCCGTTATCAATTTCTTCATATACGGCCCGGGCAAGTTCTGTCCATACCTGTGGCTTCATGTTCTCGGACAGGATATTTGTAACAACCCGGCCTCTGATATTGGCAATATCATCAAGTTCAGGGATTGTCCGGACAATATCATCTGCAGAGCACTGTGAGCTCACAGCACCGCTACGGTAATCGATCTTACTGGCAATGGTGCCGCCTGTGGAAATGAAAACAACATTTTTAAGTTCTTTATTTCTGGTGACCTTACCATGTTTTTCGGGTTTTTGAATTTCCTTTTTAGGCTCCAGGAAGGTAATCTCTGCATCGTCCGGCTCTATTCCTACATTGTATCCACTGACCATCTTCAGCACAATATGACCGGTGACACTGGGCATCACCACTCCTTCATAGGCAGCTCTGCCCTTCTCGACCCTTATCCTATCTCCTTCTTTGTAATCCATAATTATCCCTGCAATGAATTTATTATCTTATTTTTGCTGTATGTAATCTTCGACAACCTGCATCAGCTTTTCAATAGAATCTGTGGTATGGTCCCTGATCCTTTCAACTTCTTCTATCCACATTCCCGTTTTAATACCAAAGCTGTCGATTGATGCTTTCATGGCTTCTGGTGCAGGTCCTCCAATGACCTTCCTCTTCTGTATATTGAGCATTGGGTCCAGAGCCTGTTTTACCATATTTTCATTCAATCCCCTTTCTGTCAGGCTCTCCCCGAGGACCGTGCGCCCCACAGCTTCTATGTCTTCCAGGGTTGGTTCGACGTCTCTTTTTGCTAGGATTCCCACAATTTGGTGTGCAGTCCTGAAAGGTATCCCGCATTCCCTGACCAAGGTGTCGGCAAGTTCGGTGGCGGTAGTAAATCCGGTTGAAGCCTGCAATTTCATAGTATTATTGTTAACTTTCATGCTATCCAGCATACCTGCCATGATCCTGACCGATGCACGTGTGGTTTCCACGGATTTCCATATATGGGGACTGGCATCCTGCATATCCCTGTTATAACTCATTGGCAGGGATTTGCAGACCGTGAGTAATGACATCAGGCTTCCCACAGCGATCCCGCTTTTCCCTCTCACAAGCTCTGCAGTATCGGGATTCTTTTTCTGTGGCATTATTGATGAGGTGGATGCGTACTGGTCGGATAATTCAATAAAAGCGAATTCTGTAGAAGACCACAGGACCAGTTCCTCTGATATCCTGCTCATCTCGATCATAATATTTGCAAGTACAGAAGCCGTTTCCAGCAGGAAATCCCGGCCACTGACTGCATCCATAGAATTTTGCATTACTTCTTCAAAACCGAGCAACTCCGCAGTCCTGCTTCTGTCAATCGGAAAACCCGTGGAAGCAAAAGCCGCAGCTCCGAGGGGACAGCGATTGATCCTGTCAAGGCAACCCAGTATCCGTTCCACGTCTCTTCCCAGGCTTTCTGCGTGGGACATGATATGGTGGGCCAGTGTTGTGGGTTGGGCATGCTGTAGATG
>JBMCCK010000111.1:0-4185 GCA_048619255.1 Methanohalophilus sp.
GAGCCTTTGGAGTAATGATGGGAATCGTTGTAAAACTGGGGTTCGGACCCATGGGGATTAAAGCAATTACTGTCGGTCTTTTTCTTCTGTTAACAGCTCCCGTAGCAGCTCACATGATAGGCAGGGCTGCTCACAGACACGGGGTTGGACTTTGCAAAGAATCAACTGTAGATGACTATGGTACCTATTGTTTAATAACTTCCAGAGGCCCGGCAAAAAGTGAAGAAGCTGGTGAAAATGACCATGATAGGATGTGAAAGTTAAAGATATAAAATAAGCCTGTCTTGATATAGGGAAGAAATGGAACAAGTATCCCGTATGCAAAAAAAAACAAAGATTATGAGAATTGCTGAAAAGACAGCAGACGATATATTCAAAGAGGCAGGAAAGCTGTTACGAGAAGGCAAAAATGTTGCCTTCCCTACAGAAACAGTTTATGGACTTGGAGCCGATGCCCTTAACCCACAAGCTGTAGAGGAGATATTTAAAGCAAAGGGAAGGCCTGCTGATAATCCCCTTATAGTCCATGTATCAAATCAGGAACAATGCAACCAGCTGGTGGTCACTTTCACCCCCCTTGCTGAAAAACTTGCAGAATGCTTCTGGCCAGGACCCCTGACAATAATTCTCAAAAAAACAGATAGGGTGCCTTATATAACTACAGGAAGACTTGAAACCGTAGCAATCCGCATGCCTGCAAACCAGATTGCCCGGAAAATTATCGAAGCAGCCTGCAAACCGATTGCTGCCCCCAGCGCAAACCTTTCCGGCAGACCCAGCCCTACAACTGCATCCCATGTAGAGGAAGACCTGCAAGGCCGAATAGACGCAGTTGTGGACGGG
Organism: Methanohalophilus sp.; assembly: GCA_048619255.1. Taxonomy (GTDB): domain Archaea; phylum Halobacteriota; class Methanosarcinia; order Methanosarcinales; family Methanosarcinaceae; genus Methanohalophilus. The sequence continues at coordinate 844 of JBMCCK010000111.1, forward strand.
GGGGAAGTAGAAATTGGTGTGGAATCCACAGTTGTCGATGCACGCGGAGAGGTTCCGGTGATATTACGCCCGGGGAAGATATCTGCCGAAGATATACAACAGTGCACAAACACAGAAGTATGTAATGGAAAAACCTCTTTCACCCGGCATGAAATATACCCATTACTCCCCTTCTGCAAGAGTTATACTGGTGCAGGGAAAAGCAAAAGATGTAGCTGCAAAAATTGCAGACATCATTGGAAAAACCAATGATGACCAGAAGAGGGCAGGATTGTTACTTACAGAAGAAATCCAAAAAGATTTCCCATTGGAAAAGAAATTATCTATAGGCCAGGGAACCAAACCCAGAGAGGCAGCAAAACGTATTTTTGCAGGATTAAGAGAGATGGATTCAAAAGGTATGGATTTGATAATTGTAGACGGTTCCTTTACTGAAAAAGGAATTGGTGCTGCAGTCCTTGAGAGGCTGCAAAAAGCAGCTGATATGATTATAACTACATAATGGATGTGAACACCTATGAAGGATGAGAAAAAAGAATATCTTGTACACAAGCAGATATATCAAAGTACCGTTAAAAGAAACAAGAAAATCGGTCTGGCAAACATGTTTATCCTGGGCACAGGACTTATACTAAAGTATATGGGCAGGTCTGATCTCGGTGAGAATTTTATATGGCTGGGAATTGTAATCCTTCTGTATACGTTCGGTTCCAACATGTTGGCAAAAAGGGAAATGCAAAAACACCAGCCAAAATAACTCAGTCCTCTCTCACCGGACAGGCACACATTTCAAGCAGAGCTTCTTCTCCAGTGCGGGAACCTCTTCCTATAAGAATGTCCCCCCCCTCAACACGGGTGCGGGCACTTGGACTGTAAAGCCATCTGCCTGCTCTTTTTACAGCCATTATGTGAACTCCTGTCTCCGTGGCAAGCTGCAGTTCTCCGAGCGTATCACCGACAATCGGAGAACAGTCTTCCACTACAACCTTTGTGATAACTTCGTCCGAACCCCTGACAGCAAGAGTGATTATGGGGTGCAATTCTATATCCCTGAGAACCGTATCAGCAATACCATATGCAGCATCAGAGATGGCTTCAGAAGCATTGGCAAGATGTAATAGACCCTTGAGTTCGTCAACATCTGAGACGTGTTTTGCGGTTTCAAGTACCCAGTGCTGAAGATCATATTTCATGACATCCATCTCTGACTCAATGGCCCGTACCTCTTCTGCTATGTCATTATTGTCGTAGAGTATTGCAAAATAAGCAAGTCCTACAGACATTTCAGCCATATTTTTCATATCTACGATGATATCCACGGCCTTTTCCAGATCCCTTAATATCCGCTCGTGTGAATTATCCCGTAAAACATACTCTTTGTTAGTGGCTAATTTGATCAGAAGAGGGACGCCTTCATCATGCCCCCGTGCAAACAGGACATCCCCTGAACGTATGCGGCTTGAATGATCCGGATCATATATCCAATCATTCTGGCGCCTAATAGCAATAATCCACATCCCTGTTTCAGTATCCAGTTCAAGATCACCCAGTGTATAGCCGCTCATGCAGGAATCATCGCTTACTGTTACCCTTAGAATGGTTTCTTCCGCTTCTCTGAGTGCCATTTTTAGTTCCAGTGGAATACCCATCTGCATCAGGACTATTTGGGCGATATCAGCAGCTGCATTTGCAATTTTTTCAGAAGATGAAGCTACCTGAAGCACACCTGTCATTTCTTCGGCTTCCTCAACACGCCGGGTACTCAACATTGCAGCCATATTCATGTGATAATAGTAAGTATCCATCCTCTCTTCTAAGCGAAGGACTTCCTCAGCAATATCCTCATCGTCATAAACCATAGCAGAGTAAGCAAGGTCTACCATCAGTTCTGACGTGTCCTTCATTTGAATAAGAAGGTCTTTGAGATTAGTAGGGCTGTATTTGATCTCCTTGGGACACATGATTCATTCTACCTTTGTTAATTAAAACTAATTCACGAATATAAAAGTATAATCATTATTAATTCAGACAAACTCCAACAATGCTATAACTCCAAATATAGCAGAAATACCTACAACATCACCGATAGTTGCAATTATAGGAATAACGGTATCATCCGGATCAAGCCCGAATTTGTGAGATGCAACTGCTACAACCAGTGTTACTGCATAAACTATGACCAGTTCTACCAAGCATGCCATTACCGAGATGGTGAAGAGGGTTGTAAACTCTATACCATTATAAGCGATCATCCCCACAATCCATACCACTACACTCAGGAAACAGGAAGCTACAATACCTACAATAAAAGCAGCTATAAGGCTATTGCGTACAACAGGATTCTTATGGATACGTGTGGTACCAAGACCCATATGAAAAGCTGAGGCCAGCCTTGCTCCAAGCATGCTGCCGGTATCTCCTCCTATTTTTATCAATGCGGGTATCAGGAGTAAAAGGATAGGATATGAGATCAAACTATCCAGATTCGAGTTCATGATCTGACCTGCGAATAGGCCGATGAAAGAAGTAAGGAAAAGAATAGGAGCACTGCTTTTCACTATACTTCCAATGGTGTAATAGCTCATATTGCCAACACCACCTTTGCGGAAAGAAACAGCATGAACATGGATACGATGTCACCTATAGTTGCTATAGAGGGCGTGACAACATTATCCGGGTCAAATCCAAACCTGAACATACCTATGGCAAAAAAAGTGGCTATTACAGAGAGAATTAAACCTGAAGACAGACCTGCCATCACGGCTATTAATGTAAGGGTTAAGGCACCTGCACTTTCCAGACCCAGAGCAATTGTCATAAAATGACCCAGCAAGCCCAGTACAAAAGAAAGCAACAAACTGAGTAAAAGAGAACCCCCAATATTGTTGAGCAATTCGGGATTGCGCTCTATTTTTGTAATCAGACCCATATGTATTGCACTACCCAGACGGGATCCCAGAGTAGATGAGATGTTACCCCTCATTCCAAGCACTGCCGGAGTTATCACTAACAGACCGGGAATTAGCTGAAGTTCTTCTGTCATACCGGAAAGAATGAGGCCTGCAATAACACCTCCTACAGTAGCAAGAAGCTCAAAGGGGAGAACTTCCCTGACAATCGAACCGATACTTGCATAATCCCCGAGATAATAGGCTTCGATATCTTCTTCATATTCATAATCTTCAGGGTCTGAATCCATCAAAACCTAATCAACTGTTACTATTATAAAAAGAATGGCATTCCCTACATCAAAAATGCTATATACAACTTGTAACATCTAGGGGATGCAAACGCAGGCAGGGGCCCGTGGTCTAGCCGGTCATGACATCGCCTTTACACGGC
>JBMCCK010000112.1:0-4174 GCA_048619255.1 Methanohalophilus sp.
TCCCGCCAGGTCCATCCCTTCAAGCCTTATTTTCACTCAAACTCATACAATACCTTGGTATTTGCCAGGGAATCGGCAATAAGGCCATTAATATCCAGTTTTGCTTCTTCTTCGACTACCGCATCATACATGGCCCTTACCTCCGGACGTTCAGGAACTGCTCGACATTCTGCAGAACTCAGTGTCGAAATTTCAAATGTACCTATTTTTCGGGCCAGATCAATAATTTCAGTTTTATCAAAACTTATCAAGGGATGGTATATAGGATATCCCAGACCATAAATTTCAGCATGCAGGTTGTAAGTTGTCTGGGAAGCAACCTGACCCAAAGATGAGCCGGTAATAATGCCTGATGCTTTTTCTTTTTCCATAACTTCAAAGGCGATCCTGTACATTGTCCTTTTGCACAATATACATGTATTTTTAAGAGAACAGTTGTCCCGAATTGCCTGCAGGTTTTTCCCATTGGGAACTTCATACATTTTCATGGGGTTGCCGGCAGACCAATCGTTAAGCACTTTCACACATTTGATGGCTTTCTGTCGTGTTGCCTCATCGGAAAAGGGTTCATTGTTGCAGAATACAGGAATGACCTTTACACCCCTTCTCATCAGCAACCAGGCAGCAACCGGGGAATCGATTCCCCCCGATACCAGGACTACCATTTTCCCCTGAGTACCTACCGGAAGACCACCCACACCTTTGGAGATACCAGTAAAGACATAAGCGGCGTTTTGCCTCATTTCCACAAATATCTCTTTATCAGGATTATCAAGATTTACTGAAGGGTGCCTTCCCAGTGATTCAAGTTTCTCATAAACCGCATCGCCACAAATTCTTCCTAAATCCGCGGAGGTAAAAGAATGATTCCCTGAGCGACGGGGACGGATTGCAAATGATTCGGATTCTGCGATGAAATCACCAGCTATTGCAGCACATTCCTCTGCGGCTGATTTCAAATTTGAATCGACTTTACGGGCAAAAGAGGTAGAAACTACCCCGAAAACATTCGAACACACTTCTGCGGCTGCCGGATCATCGGATTCAACAAAAATACGGCCCCTGTCCCTGATAACTTTATTATATGAAACTGCCTCCTGCTCAAGCATTGCTTTGAGATTATTGACTAGTGTACATTCAAAAAAATTGCGCACACCCGAACTTTTCAGGGACAGTTCGCCGTATCTTATAATGACTATATTGTTCATAGGGAAGGAAATTCACACATGTTAATTAAAACTATTCCATAAAATATAACAATACATATTTAAAAAGGCAGGCGGAAAAACAAGCTGTATTGTTCCACTACGCTTAAATACAAAAATAATCCTATAGTACAAACAGGATTTACTAAAAAGTGGGGTACAAATGATTTACTTTTAGTATAATCCTTTTTCAAAAATGTATGGGGAGATAAAATATGACAAGACTGAATATATGTCCAAAATGTCATTCCGAAATGGAAATCAACGAGAATGGAATAGAATACTGCAATGTATGCGATTACTGGACAGTCAAGGGAACAGCACGCCTTGATTCTATAACTATACTTACCTGAGGAGGTATTAGGATGCAAGCAGCCTCCTCTAAGATATGCACTCAATGCAGGGAAAAGTTAAAAGTAATGAAGATGAAATCCACTATCCTTTACTACTGCCGCAATTGTGGCAGGACAACGTCTCGGGAATTACTTCAATAATACTGTTGTAAAACAGTATGTTTCATTTTTTTCATGTGACTATCAAGACTTTCTACATCTTTTATCTCTTTTTGGACAAGGGAAACCAGTCTATTTCTGATAGAAGTATCCACATCTACATCCATATATTCCAGATCGGTAGAAATTTTGTCTGCAAGTATATTTCCCCTTCTGTCCCAATCAGTCAGAATAATAACACAACGATCCATTTCCCGGAGTTTTTCGGATAGATCAAGCAGGGGGATATGGGTTACCTTTCTAATAATACCATCTATACCGAGATTACGCAATGAAGAAACATCCCTTTTTCCTTCAACCAGAATAATGTCACCTTCTTCAGAACATTTAATGAGCTCTTTCAGCAATTCATCAAGCAGTTCATATCTTCTCTTAATTTCATACATCGAAGAGGGGGTCAAAGAACTATTGTTCAAAAAAGAAGACATCAATAGCCATAGAAAGGGAGAACTTATAAAAATAACCCTTCTGTTAAGGGTCGAAAGTAATATATACAAATCTTTTCAAAATATAATAAGAAGGAGGGGGTTTCTTGAGCTGTATATTTTGTGGAAAAGAATGTATGGATTACGACATTGAGGGTGGATCCGAAAAAGACGCAGAGCCAGGAAAAATAATAGGGAAAGTCCATATATGCATGGACTGTATCGAAGAATTGCGAGATGTATTGGGAATCACTTCTCTTGAGAGAGAAGTTTCTTCCGTAGAATATGAGATTGTTGAGGAAACTATCCGCTGATAAATAAGGAGGATGGGTTTATCCCTTATTTTAACCCTGAAATGGAAAACTTTGGAAGAGAAGAACTGGATAACCTTGTTGATGAAAGGATCAAATATACTGTCAGATATGCAACAGAAAATTCGCCATTTTACAGAAAATGGTTCAGGGAAAATAATGTCACACCCGCAGACATCTCCACCCACGAGGATTTGCTGGAGTTACCAATTGTTACAAGTGACACCATAAGAAACAACCAGCCTCCTGAAACACCGGATTTTCGTTTCAAGAGTGTAGACTGGAAAGATGTCTATACCGTGCATGAGACCAGTGGAACCAGCGGGGTACCCAAATCATTTTTCCTTACATGGGCAGACTGGCAGAGGTACGCCCAGAAATATGGCAGAAGTTTTGTATCACAGAATTTTAATGAAGATGACAGGGTAATCATGTGCGCTTCCTATGGCATGAACGTGGGAGCAAACACGATGACCCTTGCAGCCCGGGATATTGGCATGGCAATCATACCCGAAGGAAAATGCACGTTCCCTCCCCGAATACTTGAAAGTTATCAACCTACCGGTATTGTTGCAAGTATATTCAAATTACTACGACTTGCAAAAAGGCTCCGGAAACAGGGAATCGACCCAGCAGAATCCTCAATTGATAAAATGGTTGTAGGCGGGGAAAGTTTTGCAGAAGAATCCAGGACATATCTAGAAGAGATATGGAACTGTCCGGTTTACAACACCTATGGAAGCACCGAAGGTACCATGTGCGGTGAGTGCAGAATGAAAAACGGATTGCATGTACCCGAGGATATTGTGCATCTGGATGTCTATGATCCACACAAAAAAACCTTTGTAAAAGATGGTGAATGTGGCAGGATCGTGCTAACAACATTACTTGCACCTGGGGAAAAGTGTGGAAGCCTGCTGTTAAATTACGATACAGAAGACACTACCGTAGTTGTTTCCAGGGATAAATGCGATTGTGGAAGGACACACATGCGAATATTAAATCCTCAAAGGGAAGCCGAGACATTCTGGGTGGAAGGGACACCTTTCAACCGCGTGGACGTCGAAAAAGGAGTTTTCCAGAGGGATAACATGGAATACCTGACCGGCGAATATGAGGCATTCCTTTACGGAGAAACAGGAAACACCACTTTACGGGTAAGTCTTGAATGTGAGAAACCCGAAATGTGTGACCGTGAAAAGGTTCAGGAGAACTTCCTGAAAAGTTTCCTGCAATACAAACCTAGCCTGCAGGATGCCTATAATGAGGAAGCCTTTGAAATATTATTCAATTTCCTTCCTGAAGGTGAGATGGAGTTCTATAAAGTAAAGGGGCGCCCAAAAAGAGTAGTGGACAGGAGATGAATTATCTCCTGATACTGAAATCTTTAAATTCGCCTGTTGGTGGCTCCCAAACTATTTCGACATCTCTGACCCTGGATGCAGGAGGACCCTCTTTGAGAGCATCCAAAAGGGCATCTATTTTTTTCTTGTTGCCTTCGACAACAGCTTTGACTCTGCCGTCCGGGAGGTTTACCACATAACCGGTAAGTCCGATGTCGGATGCTTTCTGCATGGTAAAGGAACGAAAGAAAACACCCTGCACAACACCGGATACATGTATCATTGCGCGTTCCATATCCATAAATTAATTTTCGAGATGATATTATATGAATCTTGGTCTCATGCTAAGCTTTTGTGCAAGAGGCAGGTAACCTTGGG
>JBMCCK010000113.1:0-4149 GCA_048619255.1 Methanohalophilus sp.
TTATAAAGGGGGCGGGGGTATTTCCCAACTTTAAAAGCCCGCGTGTATTATGGCTAGGTATGGAAGGTGATTTTGATCCTTTGCATAAGCAGGTTGAATTCTACCTTGAAAAAGAAGGCTTTGAACCCGATAAACGTGAATTTACCGCTCATGCAACTATTGCACGAATAAAACATATTCCCCGCTCCAATATGGAGCAATTTGCCAGTATAGTTGAGGAGCTGGAGGATGCCGAATTCGGGAAATTTACGGTCGATAATTTCAGGCTAAAAAAAAGTATATTGACGCCAGAAGGCCCTGTATATGAAACCCTCCGGCAGTTCAATCTTTAAGTTATTCGTATTTAGCAAAACCGCTTGATCTGGTAATTTCTTTCTCACTGTTTATAAGGAGGCATTCCACTCCTTCAAGTTTTTCTATCATTTCGAGTCCCTTTTCTTCTTCCATCACAAAAACGGTAGTTGCAAGCGCATCTGCCTCCATGGCTGTAGGAGCTATTATAGTTGCACTGATCAGGTGTGAAACCGGATAGCCTGTACGGGGATCTGCGATGTGTGATGCGCTGGCGGATTTGTTGTAGTAGCGTTCGTAGTTGCCGCTGGTCGCAACAGATATATTGTGGGCACTTATTTTAGTTATTGGTTCTGCTTTTTTATCCGGGTCCTGAAGCCCGATAGACCATTCCTGTCCATCAGATTTTTCCCCCATATATCGTCCGTCTCCACCAGCATTTACAAATCCGTTTTCAATTCCGTTTTCCTGCAGGCTCATTATTGCCCTGTCTACGGCATATCCCTTGGCTATTCCTTCAAGAGTGATTCCCATATTCTTTTCAATAATTATTGTGTTGTCTTCTATGGTAATATTAGAGGAATTTACAAGGGAAAGTGTGTTGTTTATTTCTTTTTCTGTAGGGGGGACGTTGGGTTGATCAGGTCCGAATTTGCTTTCCCACAGGTCCAGTACAGGCTTTACAGTTATGTCAAATGCTCCGTCACTGATCTGTGAATAGTAAATTCCTCTTTCAATTACGTGTATTAGATCATCACTGGCATTCTCGGTTTCCTTGTGCTCGTTGAGAATGTGGATTTCACTGCTGTTATTATAGGAATCAAGCCGATTGGATGCCTTTTCCATGTTCATGAAAGCATCTTCTATGCTGTTGTATGCATGTGTTTCATTGTTATCCACAACAGTTATTGTGACATCTGTATCCATCAGCATTCTTGTCTGGCTATATGTGTGGTATTCTTCAGATTTGTCTTCGGAGGGGGATTGCACATATGCAAACCCAACAACCATAATGATTATCAATGCAAGAATCAACAGGGATTTCGGGTTCATGCGAAGGGAAATGAGGTGTTTTATTTTAAACTTAATTCGAAATCTATATATATATTCAATTGGTCAGTTCTGCTTTAATAATAACGAATCATGGTTATGTCATCATACCTGCTTTATGGTTGCATACTCGCCACAATGGTGTATGTTTAATGGGAAAGCAGATTACATAGAAGGAATATATTGTTGCCTGAATGGCTCGATTGGTATTATGGCCAATATCTGATGAAGTTGCAAAATTATAATGTGTGATATTTATGGCAAGTTTGAAAGCAAGTCTCGTTGCGGTTTCATTTATCGTCCTTGTATTAGCAGGGATAAACCTGTATTTGGGATACAGTGGAAACGATCTTCTTGCACAGCACTATATGACAGATGGTGAATGGACGGACTCAAGTTGTGGAGGCTGTCATATGGGTGTGTATGAAGAAGTTGCCGAATCCTCTCATGTACAGAGGGACATCGCTCAGTGGCAACCTTTAACCAATTATAATGTTGATGTCCAGGGAGAAGAGCAGTGGGTGAAAGAATACGGTCGCTATCATCCGGGTGAGGGTGAACTGGAAGAATACGGCGTTGATATCGATTGTATGAGCTGCCATGAACAATATGGCTTGTACGATGCTGAAAAGAGAGCGATGGCTTTTGAATCAGGTAATTTCTCCGCGGCCAACAATGCTGCTATAGAAGATGCCATTCCTGTCGTTCAGCAGGATCCGCTGCATGTGGCCACCTATATTCTTGATGTGGTAACACCTCTGCCAATACTCATAGCTTTCCATGATGCTGTGAATGCAGCCCCGACCAAGACCTCCTGCATAGATAGCTGCCATGAAATGGATGTCCCGACCACTGCTGTGATGTGGGCTTCAGAAGATTATCATAAATATGATGTACATGCTGATGTAAATTGTGTTGAATGTCACACTACAGAAGAACACAATATTGCCGGTAGCGAAATACCTGAATCGGAAACCGGAGATAATCAGATTAGCAGTGGACAAGAGGAGTCGGTGCACGGTGAACTGAGTTCTATGAAAAGTTGTGAGGATGCAGACTGTCATGAGGGCATCTCCCATGGCCCGGTTACGGATGCACACCTGGAATTTATGGAATGTCAATCCTGTCATATTCCCGCCCTGCCCGGGGGCGAATTACCCGGAGGAACTCCACTTAAGTCTTTTAACTGGTCTTCAGGCGAACGTGAGGATTCTCACAGGATGGAAGACTTTGCTCCACAACTTGCCTGGTCAAATGGTGTCTCTGAAGGCGATCTTGATTTACCTGACCGTAAGAATGACAGTGGTGTAAAACTAGCTGCTTTCAATGTGGTAACAGGCAGCTGGTGGGATGCAGGCCAGGATTCAGATGTCCTTGCCAATCCGAATACCAGTGCTTCAATGGGTGATCCGATTCCGACATCTGAAGTAAAAGCAGCTGATTCTAACGATGATGGAACGGTAACTTCTGAGGAGATGCAGGCTTATGATGGTGACAATGACGGTACACCGGATTATCCGAATGCTGTCCGGAGACAGGTTGATCTTCACTATAAGCTGGGACACAATATTGCAGGTTCTGAAACCGGAATGGCAGATCCTCTTATGTGTGATGATTGTCATGGGGTATCTGCTTCAGAAACTCTTCAACAAGTCCACTTTGAGGAAGAACTCGATTGTATGACCTGTCATGAAGAGCAGCCTGTAATCGACTGGGCATCCCTTGGATATGACAGTGATCCTGCAGAAACCGATCCTCCTACCAACTTCTCCGAAGAGACCATAGAGATTGAAGTACCTGGGGCAAAGCCCCCTGAAGTAGAAAGGGATCCTGCATTCTAAGGAGTTGGTATCAAATGGCAGAAATTAATATTATGAAAACAATCCCTGATAAAATGGTTATCCCTCTTAAGCAGCACAATGGGGACGTTTGTGAACCGCTTGTAAGTAAAGGGGAAGTTGTTAAGGTTGGTCAGAAGATTGGTGAATGTCCTTCTGATAGATGTGCTGCAATCCATTCCAGCGTTTGCGGAGAAGTGGTTTCAGTTGAAGAAAGTTCACATCCATCCGGTAACAGGATAAACAGCGTAATTATCCAGCCAGTAGAAGAAACAGAATGTGAAGATTTCACTCCCTTCAAAGACTCCGGTAGGGAGCAATTAATCTCGGCTATCAAAGAGGCAGGGATCGTGGAAAACTACGGTACTCCTACCCACCTGATCTTGAATCCTCCGGATTGTGATATCGATACAGTCCTGATCAATGCTACCGCATCGGAATGGGTCGGCCATAACTATGAAACTCCTCTTGAATATGCATCACAGATGCTTGATTCACTTCGTTTGTTGATGAAAGCCGCCGGTGCCAGCCGGGGGGTCATTGTTCTGAGAAATGATGATGAGGATTCCATCGATGCCTTTGATGGCCTGGATTATGAGGGTAAAACTATAATGGTGGCACCTCTTATCGGTAAGAGAAAGGTTGGTTATTATTTCAATGACCAAGATACCGATATCATCGTAGTTTCACAGGACAAGATATACGGCAAAAATATTTTTGAATATTTCACTTATAATGTTACAGGCAGGAAAGTACCTTTCCGTTGCACTCCGTCCAATGCGGGAGTTGCCATATGTGGAGTAAAATCCGCAAAAGCCATTCATGACCTGATCAATACAGGAATGCCATATATAGAAACGGTAGTCAGTGTTTCCGGTCAGGTGAATAGTCCTCAGCGTCTACTAGTAAAAATAGGTACATCTTTTAAGGATGTTATTGAGGCCTGTGGTGGTTATAGTGGTGAACCTGC
>JBMCCK010000114.1:0-4142 GCA_048619255.1 Methanohalophilus sp.
GCCAGTTCTTCTACTCTCTGTATTACATGTTTTTTGACTTTTTCAGGTTCAGATGTTTCTATTTTGATCGCAACTGCAGCATTTCCCCTTGTTTTGAAGGGTATGGTAGGATTCAATCTTATAAGTAGAGGCAGGCCGGTGGGCTTGCCATACGCTTTAAGTTCATCCATCAATAGAGCACCAAGGTATGTGGTACACATCCCAAGGCTGCGGGAATCTGTATCATCAAAGCTTATGATCATGTTTTTTCGTATCATACATTTGTGGGTAGATATATTTATATAGATGTGCAAGGACATTATACTTTGTCATGACAAAAGACATTCTAATACATCAAATCATTGATGTACTGGAAAAGAGTAATTTTACTGTATCTAGCCGCTGTAATATTAGACCTCGTAGTTTTGATCTGGCAGCAAGGCAGGATGGTGTACTTCTTTTCTGTAAGGCATTATATAATATTGATAGCCTGAATGAAGAAACAGCATCTGAAATGAAAGCATTGGCAGGATATCTTGGTGGTACTCCGATGCTGATTGGGGCAAAAACACGTGATCAGATGCTTGAAGATAGCGTAGTCTATGTCCGGTATGAGATTCCTGCTCTTAATGTCCAGACTCTTTATGATTATTTTGTAGAAGGCATACCTCCTCTGATTTCAGCGGCTCCCGGAGGTCTCTATGTTTCCATTGATGGTGATGTGCTGCGGGATGCCAGAAGTCAACTTTCGATGTCCATCGGTTCTCTGGCATCACATCTGGGAGTGTCCCGGCGTACAATCAGTAAATATGAGGAAGGCTGCATGGATGCTTCTATTGATGTTGTACTCGAACTGGAAGAGTTGCTTGATGTGGCGCTTGCAAAATCCATTGATATTTTGGGTCCGTTTCACCGTTCCCGTCAGGAACCGGATGAAAATGACACCTTAAAGCCTCCTACAGATGGTATCCTGAGTTTCATTTACGGGCTAGGCTATGATGTACTTTCAATATCCCAGGCGCCTTTTAATGCGGTTTCCAGGGACTGCTCCACGACTTTCCTGACCGGAGTAAGTAAATACAGCAATGCGATGATAAAGCGAGCCCATTTGATGAGCAATATATCTACTATCACACGTACACGATCGGTTTATATTATTGAAGGGGAGAGTAAAACTACATCGGTAGAACACACAATCCTGATTGAAAGAAAGGAATTGGATTCTCTTTCGGATTCAGATGAACTGGATGACCTTATTAGTGAAAGGGCCAGTGCGACTGTTGATTATTGATTTTTGGATTATTTTCTCCAAAACTATAATATATGGCAATTCCCTTAGGATGGGCAATGACTCTCAACATTGCAGTCCTGATATCCGGCAGGGGCTCTAATCTACAGTCAATTATTGATAATGTAGAAAGTGGTTATATCCCAAATGCCTGTGTCAGTGTGGTTATAAGTGATAAAAAGGGTGCTTATGGCCTTGAAAGGGCTATCGATCAAGGCATAAATGCTGTTTTGATCGACCCGGCTGCTTATGAATCCAAAGAACATTTTGAGAATGCACTTCTGGAAACTCTTGCAAAATACAGTACGGATGTGCTCTTACTTGCCGGTTTCATGCGAATCTTGGGTTCCAATGTGATAAAGGCCTACAATAACAGGGTAATGAATATCCATCCTGCCCTTTTGCCTTCTTTTAAAGGTCTGCATGCTCAGAAACAGGCCCTGGAATATGGTGTGAAAATCTCAGGTTGCACTGTACATTTTGTTGACGAAGGAGTGGATTCCGGCCCGATTATTCTACAAAAAAGTGTACCTGTACTTGACTCGGATACGGAAGATTCCCTTTCTGAAAGAATACTTGCACAGGAACATATTATTTTCCCCGAAGCAGTTAAGTTGTTTGCCGAAGGAAGACTGGACGTAAAAGGAAGACGTGTACATATATTATAATCATCTCATAGATTCAAAGATACAAGGAGGAACAATATGTCTTATATTTCAGAAACAGATCCCGATATTGCCAGAGCACTGGAGCTTGAGGCCGAAAGACAGGACTATAAACTCAACCTTATAGCATCAGAGAATTACACAAGCAGGGCGGTAATGGAGGCTCAGGGTTCCATTATGACCAACAAGTATGCAGAAGGCTACTCCGGTAAGAGATACTACGGAGGCTGTGAATTTGTTGATATTGCAGAGGATTTGGCGATTGAAAGGGCCAAGGAAATTTTCGGTGCCGAGCATGTGAACGTCCAGCCGCATTCAGGTTCAGGTGCCAATATGGCTGTTTACTTCTCTGTCCTCAATCCAGGTGACAAGATTATGGCAATGGATCTCTCCCATGGAGGTCATCTTTCCCACGGAAGTCCTGTAAGTTTTTCAGGTAAACTTTATGATATTGTACCCTACGGAGTAGCAGAGGAAACCGAAGAGCTGGATTACGATGCCCTCGAGGAAATGGCAAAAAAGGAAAAACCCCGGATGATAGTGACCGGTGCTTCTGCATATTCCCGCACAATAGACTTCAAACGATTCCGTGAAATCGCTGATTCTGTGGATGCATACCTGCTTGCGGACGTTGCTCACATTGCAGGCCTTATTGCGGCCGGTGAACATCCAAGCCCGGTGCCATATGCTGATTTTGTAACAACGACCACACACAAAACAATGAGGGGTCCCCGCGGAGGGATGGTCATGTGCAGTGAAGAATATGCAAAAAGTGTGGATAAAACAGTCTTCCCGGGTCTGCAGGGTGGTCCACTTATGCATATTATTGCTGCCAAGGCTGTTGCATTTAAAGAAGCTCTTTCTGATAAGTTCAAGCAGGACCAGAAACAGACCGTGAAAAATGCAAAAGCTCTCTGTGCAAATCTGATTGACCGTGATTTTGATATTGTGGCCGGTGGCACGGATAACCATCTTATGCTCATCAATCTCAACAAATATGATCTGACCGGTAAGGAGACTGAGACCTATATGAGCAATGGTGGGATTGTTATCAACAAGAACACTATACCTTTCGAAACCCGTGGCCCATTCATCACAAGCGGTCTGCGTGCAGGTACTCCTGCGGTAACCACTCGTGGTATGAAAGAAGCCCAGATGGAAGATGTTGCTAACTTTATAGAAACAGTAATCCATAATCCAAAAGACCAGCTCGTACTTGATCAGGTAAATGCTGATGTACAGCAGCTGTGCAGTGACTTCCCGATCTATAAGCATCTCTAAGGTGATTTAATGGCGGGTGAAGTTAAACAGGGAATCATAGATGGCAGAGCGATTTCAAAGCAGATTGAGGCAGAATTAACAGAAGAAATAGCTTCTATGAAGGCCGATGCCGGTATAGTCCCGGGCCTTGCAACTATCCTTGTGGGACAGGACCCCGCCTCGCATTTGTATGTGCGGCTGAAGCATAAAGCATGTGACAGGGTAGGCATTTATGCGGAGGACCAGAAGCTAGACGCCTCCATTACTCAGGAGGAACTGCTGTATGTGATCGAGGATCTGAACACACGTGCAGATATCCATGGTATACTGCTTCAGTTGCCCCTGCCTCAACATCTGGATGCAAAAGAAGCCATGCAGGCTATTGATCCGGCAAAAGATGTGGATGGTTTTCACCCCTATAACATGGGCAATCTGATGATAGGTGACGAGGGGTTTGTTCCCTGCACACCCGCGGGGATAATCCTCGCTCTTGAATATTATGATGTCGACATTGAGGGAAAGGATGCTGTTATAGTCGGCCACAGTAATGTAGTTGGTAAACCCATGGCGGCAATGTTCTTAAACCGCAATGCTACAGTGGCGGTATGTCATGTTTACACCAAAGACCTTAAAAGTTACACTACCGGTGCCGATATACTTGTAGTTGCAGCTGGTGTCAAACATCTCATCAAAGAAGACATGGTCAAAAAAGGAGCTGTTGTTTTTGATGTGGGGATCACCGAAGAAGAAGGCAAGATATATGGTGATGTGGACTTTGAGAATGTTGTGAATAAAGCCTCTCTTGTCACACCGGTGCCAGGGGGAGTGGGGCCCATGACTATAGCCACTCTTCTGACCCATGTGACCTTTGCTGCAAAGGAAATTGAGTAATCACCCTGCTAAATAAAAAAAACATTTGGTAATTTCAATGGCCGTCGATGTTGACATAT
>JBMCCK010000115.1:0-4136 GCA_048619255.1 Methanohalophilus sp.
TACCGCCATCGTCACCATCAGCCCCACTATCCCCCATTGAACCATAGGCGTCATAGATTACCAGACTGGAAGCGGTGTGTACAAGTTTGGTAGGCACCCTTGTGTCATCGGTGATATCGTAATTGAACTGGGAAGAAGTATTGACCTCTATTACATCACCCAGAGCCCATTCATCATCATCGTAATTGAACTGTGAAGATGTCAGCTTTTCATAGGAGCCGTTTACATAGACCATAAGTTCAAGGTCTTCCACATCAACAGTTTCCCCTCCGTCATGACGGAAATAGAGGGTATCGGAATCACTGTCAGCCCAGTGGTCAATATCCACCCTGACATTATCGGGCCCGTCAAGAGAAGATAAAACAAAAGCAGCGGCTGCCGCGATTGCAAGTACGATGATACCGGTCAACAGTATTTCACTGAATACCTCAATGACCGCATCATCCTTTCTGGCAAAATCACGGAGCCGTTTTATCATGATATGCTTTATGATATCATGAATATATTAATTTACCTTATAGATTACACTGCATTGAGATACCGTTTGGTTTCCCAGTCATGCACCTGTAATTTGTAGGCATCCCACTCGGCATAGGCAATCCGCAGCAGGTTGTCATGTACATGTGCACCCAATG
Source organism: Methanohalophilus sp. (assembly GCA_048619255.1). Taxonomy (GTDB): domain Archaea; phylum Halobacteriota; class Methanosarcinia; order Methanosarcinales; family Methanosarcinaceae; genus Methanohalophilus. The sequence goes on from JBMCCK010000115.1 coordinate 636, forward strand.
CATTCCTGAGGAACTCGTCCTTTGCCAGATGATTTGCTGCATCCAGCAGGGTTGGGGGAAGGGTTTCGATGTTTCTGTCAGCAAGACCCTTGGGAGTAAGATCATAAATATTCACATCCGTGGTCTCGCCGGGATCGATCTCCTCTTTGATACCTTTCAAACCTGAAGCCAGGATTGCCGCAAAGGTCAGATAGGGATTACAGGACGGATCGGGACTCCTCAGTTCCACACGGGTACTCTGGCCCCTGGCAGCAGGAATCCTGATAAGGGAACTGCGGTTCGGGCCGGACCAGGTAATGTACACCGGTGCTTCATAACCCGGCACCAGACGTTTATAGGAATTGATCAATGGATTGGAAATTGCAGTGATACCTTTGATGTGTTCCAGGACCCCGCCAATGAAATGATAGGCTATTTGGTCCACTTCTCCCTCATCCTGCGGATCAAAGAATGCATTCTTGCCATCCTTGGAAAGGGAAAGGTTGACATGCATTCCTGAACCGTTTTCAGAAGTAAGGGGTTTGGGCATGAAAGTAGCATGCAGGCCGTTGAGTTTGGCAATCGTACGGGTAACATATCTGAAGGTTACCACATTGTCAGCGGTTGAAAGAGCATCGTCATACTTGAAATCGATCTCATGCTGGCCAAAAGCAACTTCGTGGTGTGCAGCCTCGATATTAAAGCCCAGATCGATCAAACCGAGAACAATCTCCCTGCGTATATCCTCTGCAAGGTCTGCAGGTGCAAATTCAAAATAGCGTCCGAAATCATGGGGTTTGGTGGTTGCCTTACCGTTTTCAACCTGGAAAAGGAAAAATTCCAGTTCAGGACCCACATTGAAAGAAAATCCCATCTCATGGGCCTCTTTCAGGACCCTGCGCAGGACATACCTGGGATCGCCTTCAAAGGCAGAGCCATCCGGTTTGCAGATATCACAAACCATACGGGCTACCACTCCCTTTCCCTGGTCCCAGGGGAGCAGGGCAAAAGACCGTACATCCGGTCTCAGTACCATATCGGATTCGTCTATCCTCACAAATCCTTCGATTGATGAACCGTCAAAGGAAATACCTGTTTCAAGGGCTTTTTTAACCTGCGTGACAGGAATTTCCACATCTTTGACCACACCCTGAATATCAGTGAATTGTAGTCTAATGAATTTGACATTATTGTTCTCTATCTCGTTGTATACGTCTTCCTTGCTCTTAATGTTCATTAAATCGCCTTAATAGCTTTGTACGAACTATATGAATGTGTTTTTTAGGATTAATCTTGTATATCATGTTTTTGGTAGGGAAAAGTATATAGTTCTAATATAATGCCATTGATAACATTAGAATTATTCCTCATAGATAAAAATATCCTCTATTGAACATTCAAAGAATTTAGCCATCCTGAACGCCAATTTTATGCTTGGATCATATTTACCACGTTCTATGGCATTGATGGTTTGCCTTGTAACCTCCATTTTCCTGGCCAGATCTTCCTGAGTGATATCTTTCTTTGCTCTCCAGACTTTCAGGGTATTTTTCATTCAACATCCATCCCGGAATTACATTTGTCTCTTATACCAATAGTAAAAGCCCGCATAGGAAATCATTGTTATAGCAAACAGGAGAGCCACAACTGGATATGCCTGGATGTCAAATGCCGTAACACCAAGAAATGCCATCAATGTACCTTCAAGTACAATGAGTATGACCAGGGTCTTGTGGCTGGCCTTCTCAGCGATATGAAATACTCTTTCATCATCCACTATGATTCCCTTGCTTTTGAGTCGGATTTCACGAAGGGTGATCAGGAACAATGCTACTCCCGCACCTATGAATGCACCACCTGTTCCACTGGTATTTATGATCCAGGCGGGTTCAAAAATGTAAAATCCCAGTCCTATCAGGAATAGAATGAATCCTATCATTAACATGCCTATTTCTTTGACTTGCATTTACCTCACCATGTAAAAGATACATTACATTATGTATATATAACTTGTTATAAAGACGTGTTATTGCTACATATTATATATTTTGCTATTAACCACATGAAAAATATATTAAATTGGTATTAATTACTAATTTTAATTAAATATATAAGCAGTTGTATAAATTTAAGTGAAATGTAGACAATTCATGGTCAAAGTGAACACATCATACTCAGATTGGCCCTAAAAGCAACTATCATCCTAGGGATATGTTTATATATTTTAACACCTACAGTCAGATACCGGTTTCCTAGTATGGAGGCGAACAAACATTATGTCAATAAATATGGAAAAGATTGGAAAATTAATGATATTAACCTGTGTGATACTTATTGCATTGTCATCACCAGGAGCAGCTGTTACAGCAGAGGAAAATGCACAGGCGATCTCTGACATGGAGACTGCGCTTACCTTTGTCTGGCTCCTGGTAGCAAGTGCCCTTGTATTCTTTATGCATACCGGGTTCTCATTGGTAGAAACCGGGCTTACCAGAAGTAAGAACACAGCAAACATCCTCATGAAAAACTTCATGACCATTACCCTCGGCATCCTGGTCTACTGGGCTGTGGGCTGGGGAGTTATGTACGGTGCTGATGCCGCAGGCTTAATAGGTACTGATCAGTTCTTCCTTATGGGAGCCGATAATGCGACTTACAACGGCTGGTTCTTCCAGATGGTATTTGCAGCGACCGGAGCAACGATTGTGTCCGGAGCAATGGCTGAAAGGACCGATTTCAAAGCTTATCTTGTATATTGTATTTTAATGGTCGCCATTATATACCCCGTATACGGACACTGGGTATGGAGTGGAGCTGATTTAGCACTCCTGACAGGGGCTGAAAGTCCGATCGTAAAGGCTATCGGGGTTGCACACCACGACTTTGCCGGATCAGGGGTTGTACACTCCATTGGAGGATACGCTGCCCTTGCCGGAGTTCTCCTTGTTGGAGCAAGGGTTGGCAAATTCAAGAACGGAAAACCATTTGCGATCCCGGGTCACAACCTGACCTTCGCTTTCATGGGGACTTTGATCCTCGCCCTTGGATGGATGGGATTCAACGGGGGAAGTACCCTTGACGGAAACGACCCTTACATAAACCTAGTTCTTGTCAACACCTTCCTTTCAGCCGCCGCCGGAGCGATCATGGTAATGTTGATCACCTGGATGAAAACCGGAAAGCCTGACCCTTCCCTCACCGCAAACGGACTTTTGGGAGGGCTTGTTGCGATCACCGCTCCCTGTGGATCTGTCACAAACGGAGCGTCTATCTTGATCGGAATTGTTGGAGGAATTATTATCTACGCAGGGGTCATGTTCAACGAAAATGTCCTCAAAGTAGACGACCCTGTAGGTGCAGTCGCAGTGCACGGATACTGCGGAAGCTGGGGTCTGCTTTCAGTAGGACTTTTCTCCATAGGGATAGGAAACGGGATCCTTGCAGATGCAGTTTATGCAGCTGAAGTTCCCGGATTGTTCTATGGAGGCGGTGTCGGGTTACTTGCAATCCAAGCAGTAGGAG
>JBMCCK010000116.1:0-4129 GCA_048619255.1 Methanohalophilus sp.
TCGTCAAACTGTGCCGGGGTTCCTAACCTGTTGCTGACCAGGTCCATGGTTTCTTCCAGTTCCTTGGGATTTGTATAATTCAAGGAAGTTTCATAAAATTCCAGGGGATAAGAGGAACAAACGTCAATGTTGTGTGCTTCCTTATCAACTTCACTTGGATCAATTCTGGTAGTAAGCACAAGGGGAGCATCCATCTTTCCTCCCCTTTTATCAGGCAGATATTCATGCGAAAAGTTAATCAAGCCGTCCAGAAGCAACATAACGCAATCCTCATCACCATCGCAATTACGTCGTTTTGCTGCATGGAAGAAAGGATGTGCATATCCTACGGATGATTTTGTGAACCCTACCAATCTGCCCAGAACTCCCGCTGATGTGTGTGGAGCCAGACCGATTAGCATCACCCCGATAATGTCCTCTATAGATTCTGCTTTGTAATGGGGTTCAAGTCCGTAATACTTCACAAGCAGGTCATCAATGTATTTTGTAGTTTGAAGTATGTACTCTGCTGCACCCCGGGCCACCACCAGATCCTGTACTTTAAGAGTTACGACCTGATCATCCCTTTCCAGTTTATCGCCATGAATATCTGTCTCATATCCCATTTCAAGAAGTTTTTCAGCTGTGGTTCCCAGTTCATCGGCCCTGATATGTGTCAGGGGAAGATCCGACATGTCGTATCTGACAGTTCCATCCTTGAATGTGAAAAGGTCATGTTTTGCTCGAAGTATTCCTTTTTCGAGAGGCTCGGGGGTCATGTGCTTTGACATCATCCTTTTTACCCCTTTGAAAGATTCCAGTTTATTTCGTTCTCCCAGCCTCTCAAATGCCCTGTCATATACCGTTTTAAAATTTATGTTGTGTGCAGTTACACAGGATGTGGCGGCTTTACATTTTGGACAGATGTCCTTATTGACAGCCCTTCCACAACGAGGGCAGAAAAGTTTTGGGATTGTATGGGTGCCACATTCACATCTGAATTCATGGGTTTCCATTCCACAGGTAGGGCAAATACGGTTTCCTATCTCTATTTTTATTTCGCCCACTTTGCTGTTGTTGTTGGCTTTATAGGATGCGGCACTTGAGAGCATGCGGGTGTTTCCACCGCTTTCCCCTATCGGAAACAATACATGCGGGGCAGGGGACATTTTACGCCGATTAGCTTTTTCGGGTCTTCCCATCCTTGCCCCAATGCGCATTGGTGCTTTCTCTCTGACAGTCCATCCTGAGAGTTTATTGACACATTCAAGGATATCTTTACAAGGTAATTTTTCCCACTGTTTTTTCAGGTCCTCTTCAAGTCCCAGGCAATTTATAAAAGGCAAAGGATTGTCGATTGCAATTTTGTTATCATAAATCCGGTGTAATACGAGAAGTTTTTCCAGTATCGTTTTTATTCCCTGCTCCTTTGCTTTCCCTTCAGGTAGCAACAGTCGATTTCCTTGGTCTTCTTTTATGCCATTTTTGGCAATGAATTCTGCAAGCTTTATGAATTCGTCTCTTTCAATGTCATGCCAGGTATAAGTATAATCAGGGTGTAGAGGAAGATTATAACGGTTACAAATATCCATTACTTCATGCTGGTTTGGATTTTCAGGAGCATTCTGGTCAGTTTTTTTTAAGAATTCCTGTGCCCACCATTCCACACAGTAAGATGCAGGTATAAGTGGATGATTATTTTCCAGGAAATCCCCATAATTGATAAGTATTTCACCAATGTCGATAATGGTTTCCACCTGTGAATGTAACTCGATTGCAGTTTTTTCATCATCTATCCGAAGCACATCTCCGTTGTAGAGACGTACTGTTGGTCCTTCGATAGAGTCCACAGGTGCCATTCCGGCAGCTTTGCCGGGTCTTTCTATTTTCAGCTGGGTGCCGGCAACGATGAAATTATCCATTATTACCATGCCTGCGGGATTTATGCCGGATGCTGCAAATGATGTGTTGCGTGACCTGCCATAGCGGAGCCTGAATCCACCAGGCCTGGATGGGTGGGAAAATACAGGTCTGCCTGCAATGAGGTCCCGCATATATTTATCCTTGGGCTTGACCTTGTTTTTCTCATCTTTATCTTCCTCATCAGAACTCCCTCCAGAAATAAACGTATCCAGCCATTCCCATCCATCTATTTTGAGTTTGTTCACATGTTTTTGTACTTTTGGAGCTTTGAGGGCCAACCCCTCGGCAAGTACGAGTGCCATTCCCCCGCGAACCCTGTTTGTTTCAATTCTGTCAAGGTTTCTGTAACCTTCAACTTCTTCCTGTTCAGTGGGCTCTCCGTCTATGCAAATAGGACAATTATCAACAATCAGACGTATCTCATCTTCCGAGGGCATGTACTGGAGAGTGGCAATTCTTCTGTACAGCAATATTTCTTCGACATATCTCTCCACTTCCTCTTTGCGTGGCTTGTATCTGTCCACACCGATTCCTCTTCTTACATAATCTCCCACAAGTACAGAAAGGGCCTGTGCAGTACCACCGGCACTACGTATAGGTCCTGCGTAGTATATCTTGATGTATTCTGTACCATCGTCATTTTTGCCCAGGTCTACTCTGTCAATCCCCTCAATTGGTGCGGCAACTACGCCTTCAGTAAGCATTGCAATTGCCACCCGGATGGCGCTTTCTATTGCCTCACGTTTTGTATCAAAATTTCCCACATTGCCAGCAGCGATATCCTTTCCAAGTGCCAGAGCTGCTTCTTCCCGTGAAAGATCGGTTTCCAGTTCCCGGATACGCCCGGCTACACCTTCAACCCCGATGAGATTTTCTACCCGGTCTGCAAGGTCTTTTGCCAGGGGTATTTCTGTTTCGGGTTTTGGATCCTTTCCCTGGGAACGTGCTTTGTTTGCTATTTCAATTTCATTGTGCAGCACTTCTTCCATCAGGTCGAAGTATTTCTGCATGGTTTCGCTTACTACGATGTCTCCCATTATGATCTGCCTTTCACAATCAATATGTGGTATAGTAAAAAAAGTCTGCCATAGGAAAATTCAGGCATACATACCTGCCGCCTCAGGAGACATGACAAGTGTATTGATCTCTTTTTTGTATTTTTCAATACTTTTGAGGACATCATCGTTTGTCAGGGTTTCGGTTTCTATATTTTCTAAGTCCGAGCGGGTTATGACATCAGGCATCTGTTTGCGCAATTTGACGATTTTATTAAATACACAGGCATTAACTATCCCTTTAACGTCAGCACCCGTTAGTCCTTTGCTCGCCTTTGCCAGTTTTTCATAATCCATTCTTTCCTCAAGGTTGCGTCCACTTAGGTGTATATGATAGATATCCTGTAGGGCCTTTTCATCGGGCAGGGGGACCTCCATTTTCAAATCAAATCTTCCCGGGCGCAGGAATGCCGGATCTATATGGTTGGGACGGTTTGTAGCACCCATAATAATCACTCCCTTTGTACTTTCGATCCCATCCATTTCCTGCAAAAGAAGGGATACTATCCTTACTGTAACCTCATGTGAAGTGTCTCTCTGGGGCATTAATGCATCAATTTCATCAATAAAAATTACCGAAGGGCTGCTAGATTTTGCTTTTTCGAAAAGGGTATTCAAGTTTTTCTCTGATTCTCCGTACCATTTGGAAAGTATGTCTGAACCATTTATGGAATAGAAGTTTGCATCAAGTTCTTTTGCAGCAGCCTTTGAAAGCATTGTCTTGCCGGTACCCGGCGGGCCATATAACAGAATTCCACGAGGTAACTCTGCCTTGTAAACCTCATATATTTTAGGAAAACGTATTCCCAGATCGATTAGCATGAGTTGCTCCTTTGCTTCCTCGCATCCTCCGACATCTTCAAAATCAATATCCAAAAATTCACGGGGTATGACTTCGAATTTCCCTTTTTCTCCTGTTTTGTCTCCTTCCTTTTCTTCAAAAGAATGGGGTTTATACTCGGGTTCTCTCAGGGGCATTGGCACAATGGATAGATCACTTTCTCCCTCACCGGCTTCATATCCACAATTTACAAGTATCTCAAGTATTTTCAGGAAAACAGGAATATTTGCTTTTAATTCGGCAGGGTCCAGAATAGAGGTTGAGGACATTTTGAATGTCTTTTTGGTATAACTGAGTATGTAGAGATTTTTGTTTTCCATGTTGAATACGC
>JBMCCK010000117.1:0-4129 GCA_048619255.1 Methanohalophilus sp.
TGGTGCAATCAACTGGTTTGACGGCAGAGCAGCCGCCAAGGTAGACCCCGAGGGGCCGCAGTTCCCGATTCCAAAGGGTGATGTCATTGATGCCGAATCAGGTGAGTACACCGGTGTAAACGAGACTGCAAAATCCCTGTCAAGCGGGGAATATGATCGTATAAAACTTCACTCATTCTTTGAATATCCACACACATCATGCGGATGCTTTGAGGTAGTAGGTTTCTATATACCCGAAGTAGACGGCATTGGATGGGTGGACAGGGATTTCAACGAGTCTGCACCCAACGGCCTTCCATTCTCTACAATGGCAGGACAGACAGGTGGTGGAAAACAGATCGTCGGATTTCTGGGAATTGGTATCAATTACTTCCGTTCTCCCAAATTCATTCAATCAGATGGTGGATGGGAACGTGTGGTCTGGATGCCAAAACATCTGAAAGATAGGGTAATTGATGATATTCCGGATGATATCAAAGACAAGATCGCAACTGAAGAAGATGTATCAGATCTGGAAACCCTCAGGAACTTCCTGGAAGAAAAGAACCATCCAATTGTCAATAGATGGGAAAAGGAAGAAGAGGAAGAGGCTGCGGAGGAAGAAGAGACTCCACAACAAGCCGCTCCCGCAATGCAGATGCCCGCTTCAATGCCAATGAATATGCCAGCCATGTCCACTTCTGGAAGTGGCGGTGTAAAGGTCATTCTCAAGAATGCAAAGGTATCTGTTGATAAGATAATCATTAAGAAGAACGAGTAATACAGAGGTTTCTCTGTGACAAAAATCATTGCGATTACAGGTAAAGGCGGCACCGGGAAGACGGCCATAACGGCTCTTCTCATGCGCCAACTGACAAAAAGTGATAAGGTTGTCCTGGCAATAGATGCTGATCCGGATACCAATCTCCCGGAAACCCTGGGATGTGAGGCAGACCGTACCATCGGTGACATCAAGGAATACATGATGAATGAACGGGACAACATGCCACCCGATATCAACAAAGAATCGATATTCGAATCCAAGATATATGAGACACTCAATGAGTTACCTGACTATGACCTGCTGGTTATGGGAAGACCTGAAGGATCAGGTTGTTACTGCTATGTAAACAATCTGCTGCGTGGAATCATGGACCGCCTGACCGAAAACTATGACGTGGTTATCATGGACATGGAAGCAGGTCTTGAACATTTCAGCAGGAAGACTATCAGGAATATCGATGATCTACTGGTGGTAACCGATGGTTCCCGCAGGGGAATGAGGACTGCCGAAAGAATCAGTGAACTTGTGCATGAGCTGGAAACAGATGTGCGCAATATCCATGTGGTCGCAAATAAAGTCACAGAAGACAATAAAGAACAGATCCAGAAAACTGCGAATGAACTTGGCCTAAAATTAATAGGCCTTGTTCCAACGGATGAAATGATTGCAGAGAGAGACCTCGCAGGGGAAGCTCTCTATGATCTTCCAGAAGATTCAAAAGCCGTTATCGAAGTTGAAAGAATCGCAGCAAAACTTGGATTGCAATAAATATAATCGGATGGTGGAAGTGGAATGTCAGATAAACTCAAACTTTCAGACCTTAACAGTATCTTAAAAGACCTCGATGTGGAATCCCTGGAAGGGGTTACTATCGAAGGTGACATAGAACTTGATATACAGGGAGGTGGAGGAATGAATCCGGCTATGGCTTATGCACTTGGCCATGAAGCCGCCCAGATCTCCCTTCATGTGGCAAACATCGCCAGAATGCTGGGCTATCCTGTAGACCAGCTCTTTGCACAGTGTCTTGGAGCCGGAGGAGAAACTGCGGCATTACAGGCAGAACCTGCAATTGAGGAACTGATGCAGACTAAATTCGATGTTGCCAGAAGTAGCGAATGGAATACACCTATACAGGAAGTAACCCTCGGTGCAACTTCCGCAGATGGAGGAAGCCGTGGCCATACAATAACCCTGGGTGGCGAAAAGGCAATGCCATTCTATTTTGATGCAGAAATGCCCAACCGTAATTATGTTACAATGGATGTTTTTGACATGCCTATCTCAATGGCAAAATCTGTCAAATCCAATTATGAAGACGTTATGGGAGACCCGGCAGAATGGGCAAAAAAGGTTGTCAATGAGTATAATGCGGATATGGTTACAATTCACCTGATTTCTACAGACCCTCTTATCAATGATACTTCCCCAAAGGAGGCTGCAAAGGTAGTAGAGGATGTATTACAGGCAGTTGATGTGCCTATCGTAATCGGTGGTTCAGGAAATCCACAAAAAGATCCTGAAGTACTTGAAAAAGCCGCAGAAGTTGCTGAAGGAGAACGTGCCCTGCTTGCGTCTGCAAGTCTTAATCTTGATTATGAGAGAGTGGCAAAGGCTGCAACCGATTACGGTCATGCAATCCTTTCCTGGACCCAACTTGAGATCAATGCACAGAAGGAACTCAACCGTACACTCATGAAACAGTGTAATGTCCCGCGTGAAAGCATTGTAATGGACCCGACAACAGCAGCCCTGGGATATGGTCTTGACTATGCTTACAGTAACATGGAAAGAATCAGATTGTCCGCCCTTATGGGTGACGATGAGCTAAACTTCCCGATGTCCTCCGGTACCACAAATGCCTGGGGTGCACGTGAATCTTGGATGAAGGAATCACCACTCAAAGAAGATTCTGATTGGGGACCCAGAGAATACAGGGGACCCATCTGGGAGATCGTGACAGGATTGTCCCTTGCCCTTGCAGGTAATGACATGTTCATGATGATGCACCCAACATCCGTACAGGTGCTCAAGGAGATCACACAGACACTCTATGGCAACCTTGAAGCAAAGACCCCAGACATCACCAACTGGATCACTGCGGAGGTATAAAATGAAGATAAACAGCCCCCTTGATGCTTACAAATACCTGCCGGGAACAAACTGTGGCAGGTGTGGTGAAGATACATGTATGGCCTTTGCCTCACACCTTATCGACCGTTCCAAAAGTGCCAAAGATTGTCTGCCCATGATCGAGGAAGACAAGTATGCCAAAAAGCTCGAGGAACTGGAAAAACTGCTTGCCCCTGAAATCAGGGAAGTTACCATTGGTACTGGTGAAAAATCAGTCAACATTGGTGGAGATGATGTTCTATTCCGTCATAAATTGACCTTTTTTAACAAGACAGCCTATGCATACGATGTCACCGACACTATGGATGATAAGGAACTTGAGGAAAGAATCAATACCATCCAGACTTTCAAGAAATTCTACGTGGGAGAATTCCTTACCCTTGATATGGTGGCGGTACGTTGTGTATCCGGCAAACCCGAAACTTTTGCCGACACCGTGAAAAAAGTAATGGGACTTACAGAATTACCTCTTGTACTCTGTTCCTTTGATCCGGAAGTACAAAAAGCAGCTCTGGAAGTGGCAGCAGACAAAAAGCCACTAATATATGCAGCCAACCAGGAGAACTGGAAAGAAGTTTCCGGCCTTGCAAAGGAATATAATGTGCCTGTAACCCTGTTCGCACCGAATGACCTGGACCTGCTCAAGTCAATGGCAAAGACATTTGCAGAAATGGGAATAGAAGACCTTGTACTTGATCCGGGAACATTCCCTACAGGCAAGGAGCTGAAGACAACATTCGAGAATTTCCTGAAGATCAGAAGAGCAGGTATCGACGGGGATGGCGAAGTTGCCTATCCGATAATGGCCGTTCCCCTGACTGCATGGATGGCCTACGATAACGATGTCAGTGCATCCTACTGGGAAACTGTGGTAGCCTCCGTACTCACTGTAAAGTACGGTGACATAATGATCATGCACAGCATAGAGCCTTATGCATTGCTTCCTGAGGTGCACATCAGAGATACCATCTACACCGACCCGAGAAAACCTGTAACTGTGGACCCGGGTGTATGGGAAGTAGGTTCACCTACTGCCGATTCACCAATTATAGTGACCACAAACTTTGCCCTCACCTACTATACAGTTGAAAGTGATATTGCTTCCAACAAGATAGACTGCTACATCGTGGTGGCAGATACCGAGGGTATAGGCGTAGAGGCTGCTGTTGCAGGTGGACAGCTGACCGCAGACAAGATCAAGAAGACTCTGGAAAATGCCAAGTTTGACCTGAA
>JBMCCK010000118.1:0-4105 GCA_048619255.1 Methanohalophilus sp.
TCTATCGAAGCCTCTGGCTCAAGAGTCATATCAGTAAGCAATACGTCAAAGGGACTTCCCGGTATTTTAGAAGTTGGCATCGTAAATACATCGTCAAGGATTATGGTAATATTTGGGTTTTCATAAGCCAGCCTGCCAAGTTCTGAACGAAAATGACGGCTGTATTCAATCCCTACGGCATTCGCACCGAGTTCACAAGCAAACATAAGGAAACCTCCCGCACTAGAACCCAGGTCCAATACACTGTCGCCTTCTTTGATCAAATCGAATTTTTCCTGTATGTTACGAAGTTTAAAATATCCCCGGGGTTTATCTAGCCCCTCATCCACTTCTATTTCATTGAACTCGGATACTTCACGGGAAGATTTAGTTATAACGTTCCCATCAACCTTCACATGACCTTCACTAATTGCCTTCTTGGCCCTCCCCCGGGAACTGAAAAAGCCGGTTTCTATAAGATATACATCAAGTCGCATGAGATACAAGATGTACAACGCCCTATATATAGGGTCAGTTGACCTGCACAGAAATTAAGAATGTTTATGACGGCAGGTCTTTCTTACTTATTTTTAGAATGATCTTGGTTTTAGGAGTGAAAATCATAATTGCACCTAATGCCAGCTTTATCAAAACAAAGGTTGCATGAAACACAACGTGCCCCATCTGCTCCTTTTTCCAGTTTTTTCACAAGGTCTGGTTCACTGATGAACGGACGGCTCATGGAGACCATATCCGCATAAACCCTTAGGACTTCATCCATAACGGCTCTTGTGCGGATACCTCCTACCAGCATAACGGGTATACTTACAGTATCCTTTATCATCTTGGCATAGCGTCTGAAGTAGGCCTCCTTTTCCTCTGTATCAACCCCGGGCTGGGACATTACAGAACCAGCCTCGACAATTCCACCGCTCACCTCTATGGCACATACCCCTGCTTTTTCAAGAAGGGAAGCAATTTCCACGCATTCAGGTGCATCCAGGCTAATATGACCAGAATATATATCGAAACCATCAGTTGCATTCAATTTGACCATTACAGGAAAATCGGGGGAGACATCCTCCCGGATACGGCGCACTATCTCGGTGATAATACGTGTACGGTTTTCCACAGAACCACCCCATTTATCCTCACGCCTGTTGGTATAGGGTGAAATAAAACTGCTCAGCAAAAAGCCATGGGCACAGTGCAGTTGTACTCCATCAAAACCTGCCTCCATTGCCCTGCGGGTAGCATTAACAAAATCATCAATGGTTTCCAGGATCTCTTCTTCAGTCATTGCCCTTGGAAGTTTACCTGTGGAACTGTCTTCAATCGCTGAAGGAGCAAGCAGAGGATAACCGTACTGTACCATTGATTGGCGTCCTCCATGCACAATCTGGAGAACGATTTTACTCTCATAGGAATGGGCCCTTTCAACAATCTTCCTGTACGGTCCTATGAACCGGTCATCATAGATAGCCTGCTGCAGATCATCGCTTTTTCCGTCAGGATTTACGTAGGAATATCCCGTTACAATAAGTCCAACCTCATTTTTGGCCAGCTCTTCATAGATATCCCCAATGGCTGCTGTGGGTGTACCGTCTTCCTCTGCCAGCCATTCATGGGTTGCTGAGCGTACAAATCTGTTCGGGATGGATAAACCTTCAATATTGATCGGATCGAATAACATATTTCAATATTCATGCCCGCAGGGGCATATATGCTTTACTCAACGGCCTTTAGCCATTTCCAGTTCTCTTCCAAGCTTTTCATTTTGGAACTTAAAGGAAGTGAGGCTTATAAACAGCAGCACAAATGCCAGCATATTGAGAAGCAGCACAAGTAGCAGGGAATTGCCTTCAAGCCCGCCTCCATCCTGACCATAAAGAGAACCTCCAAACATCAGGGGATGGGCACTTCTCCAGATACGAATGGAAAGAAAACTCAAAGGAACTGATACAAAGGCCACAATCCCGAAAACAGCAGATAACCGGGCTCGTTTAAGAGGATCATCCAGAGCGGTCCTGAGCATTAGATAGCCTACATACACAAGAAAAAGCACAAGGGAGGTAGTTAAACGAGGCTCCCACACCCAGTACCAGCCCCATATAGCTTTTGCCCAGATGGAGCCGGTGGCAAGCACCAGGAATGCAAATATGACACCTACTTCTGCAGCAGAAAGAGATACCATATCCCATTTCGAATCATTTTCACGCAGATAAAGGATACTCGAAACAAAGACCACAAAAAAGGCTAGGTAGGCAACAATTGCAATCGGCATGTGGAAATAGAATATATTGAAGCTGGAATCCAGTACATTACCCGCCGAATCTTTCATGACAGGCAGATAGAAAAAAATGGCTCCAAATGCTACAACAAGCATCAGGGCTGTGAACAGGTATAATGGTTTGGAATATTTTTTCCACTGCAACTAGCATCACCGGTTTGTAAGGGTTATTTCAGATGTCTGCATGACTATAGAACTCACTGTATATTAATCCTCTACGACATACTCAAAAACCAGCATTGAAACTGCAAAGAAGACAAAATCATAGACTACAAGCAGTCGGATATAGGACATTAAAGACAAAATATCCTCGCCCCTCAACAGACCCGAAGTGGCAGACACCGCCGGGATTATAACCGGCAGGGAAAGAGGCAAAAGCAGGACAGGAAGCAGCATTTCCCCGGCACGGGCCCGTATAACAAGAGCAGATATCAGGCATCCCACCACAACAAAGCCAAAGGACCCCAGCAATATGACAATACTAACCCAGATAATTGCAGTGAACTGGTAATTAAAGAGGACAGAAAACATTGGGATAGTAATTATCTCTACCAGCAACATCAGCAAGAACACAAAGATGACCTTGGAAAGGTAAATTGAATTGCGGGGTATGGGACACATTTTCAGGGCATCCATACAACCGTTCTGGACCTCTGTAGCAAAGGTGCGGTTTAAACCCAGAGTCCCTGCGAATATGAAGCATATCCAGAGCACACCCGAAGCCACCGTTGCAGTTTTGCTGGCAGAAGACAACAGGTCCGAAAAAGCAATACTGAAGATAATAAGGACCAATAACGAAAAAACAATCATCGAGATAAATATTTCCCTGGCCCTGCTTTCAATTTTTAAATCCTTAAAGGCTATATTCAAACCCTTTAGCATTTAAATTGCCCTCCAGAAGAAAAACAGATGGCTTCGGCAAATTTACGGGCATTTGGGTCGTTGATTCTCACATCATGAACAATATTCCCGGCCTCCATAATTAACAGGCGACTGCACATATGAAATGCCTTGTCCATATCATGAGTTACCATTATCTTCGTCATAGCCGATTTTTCCATAAGGAGGTTTTCCATAAGTAAAGCTGCATTCATGTCAAGACCAGTATAAGGTTCATCAAGTAATAAAAGGGAAGGATCATGGATAATGGCCCTTGCAAAGGACAGACGTTGTTTCATTCCCCTTGAGAAGTTCTTAACAGGATCTTCGGCCCTTTTCCACAGACCAATTTTTCTGATAAGATAATCACATCTCTCATCAAGAGCATCAGGTTCCATACCATACAGTTTCCCAAAAAATACAAGGTTTTCACGAGCTGTCAGGTTGTCATACAGGAAAGTTTCATGAGAAACCATTCCTATTCTGTCCCTTACATCTTCTCTGTCGTGATCTTTTGTTCCAAAGATTTGCAATGTACCTTTGGTAGGAGAGATCAGAGAGGCAAACATTTTCAAAAGGGTCGATTTGCCTGCCCCATTGGGACCGATAATTGCAATAAATTCACCTTCTTCCACACGCAGGTTAATTCCATTCAAGGCATGTAGGCAACCGTAATCCCGGAAAATATCCTCTGCAATAAGAATCGTTTCGCCCATCGTGGAATAAATGATAGTAGCCATAAATTAAGATTGTGATATATTGGCAAATACAACCAAAAGAAATATAGCATCATAATCACAACATATTAGAGGGGATATATTGATGAGTACGAAAATTGAAAAGATAATGATAGCTACCGATGGGTCTGAAAATGTAAAGAATGCCGTTGACTGGGGTATCGAACTTGCAAAAGCAACTGATGCAAAGGTCAAGGCTGTTTACGTTTTACCACCTGTA
>JBMCCK010000119.1:0-4099 GCA_048619255.1 Methanohalophilus sp.
AAAAAGGTGGTGTCTCAAAGAACATCAGGTCATGATTATGTGGTCTCTGTCCTATTTGGATAAGTCCGAGTTCTTCCACTTTTTCCGAGAACCAGCGGGCATTGGCAACTTCCTCGTCCCAGTGTTTGGTACGCTCCACAACATGGGGGAATGAGGCGATCATTGTCATCAGACCAGCCCCCCTGGAAGTACAGCCCAGCAATTCAATCTCCTTGTTCTTGTTTGTAGGGGATTTCCTGAAAACGGTATCTGCGTATTCCTCCTGCACACCGAGCAGGCCAATCGGACCGGAGGAAGCCATGGATTTATGGCCGCTGGCTGCCATGAAATCGGCTCCAAGTTTCTTTGCATCTACCGGCATCCTGCCTACTGAATATGCACAGTTGAGAAGCAATGGTACATCATACTCATGACAGACATCTGCTATCTTTTTTGCATTTGCCAGGTTACCGTAGTTGCCATCTGGATAGGTCAACAGAGCCAGAGCAGGAGGCTTGCCACTCTGGCTGGTAACCTTCTTGATAGCCTGGCCATACCCTTCAGGATCAAGGTTATATTCAGGATGGCCGGAGCTTTCTACCTTCTCTATTTCAAGGTCTGCCCTCTGTGCAGCGACATATGAGGAATAGTGTGCCAGCCCGTCAAGCACGAGAGTGTCTCCGGGTTTACCAATTGAATGCATTACTGCAAACTTGGATTCACGGGCACCATGTGTGAGCCTTACCTCATCAGTTCCTATAAACTCGGGAAGGGCCTCATGGACAAACTCATTCACAGGAGGCTTCTTTATGAGATCCAGCACACCACCGCAGAAATCACAGATTGAATAACCGTCTCCCCATTCAAGCAGGGCTTTGCGTGCATCCTCGGTAAGGATACCTCCGGTTTGCAGGGGATCGATATTAATGGCATCCTTTGGCCCCCTTTCGATAAAACCGAATTTTTTAAGTTTATCTTCATCAAGTGACATGCCGGCTCCGGTCTCCTGCCAGATTATGCGAGGGCTTTTTTGAATACACCACTGAACTCATCGCATTCTGCTGTGAGTTTCACCGCTGCATCCCTGATTGCCTGCACAGGGTCTTTGCCATCGGTCCTCACATAGAAGATGGGTTCACTAATACTTACATGAAGCATGTCATAACTTGCTATATCCACGTGCTCATCTTCAAGCAGGAAATGCTTAAGCATATTAAGCAGAGTATGGCTTTCTCCTTTTATCTCTACTTTTATCTCATCATCCTTTTTCTCAATGATTTTCAGTTCCATAATTAATCTCCTGTCCCCATTGTGTTAGATAATTCCTGTTCCATAATCAGCTGAAAGTTTACGCTTTTCAGTCCTGCCACAGGAGGGACATTTCAGTTTTCCCTCTTCAATAGCAAGGGGTTCACCACATCTGCCACAAACTGCGGACATAACACCCAGTTCCTTTGCAGCAATGCTCAGGCGCATGCTATCAATATCAATCACTTTTGCCTTAACAACATCCATAATGGCAAGTTCATTGGCTATGTTCTTGACGTAATCTTCCTTGATATTTGATATGTGGATGGCGGCAATTCCGGGATTGTTGACTTCCCTTTCACCATGGCCTTTTATGGCTGCTATCTGTACAAGCGCCATTGAATCACGTACATTCACCACATTGCCGACTACAATATCATCTTTCTTTATTACAGGAGGAAGTTCGGATGTAGCCCGCACGGAAACACTACGCTTTTTCCTGTCAACCTCAACATTTCCTGTCCTGGTTGAATATATGTTCCCTCTTAATGTATAGGTCCCTTCACCGGCTTCGAACTCTTCGTTAGTACCAACAATATCGCCGGGCAGCACAAACTGCTCTTCAATATTTTCCTCAGCTTCTCCTTTGAGGTGCTTTTGAGGCTTCTCTTTTTTCAGGTTCTCAGTATTCTTCCCCTTGGCCTCTTTCTTTTCTTTTTGATGGCCTTTGTTTTTAGGATTTCGGTTTTCTTCTTTTTCATCCCTTTTTGAAGAACCTTTTATTTTCCTTCTTGTGGCCTTTTTTTTGTTGCGTATCCTAATAATAATCCCTCTTGGTCTCAATAATTATGGTGTGATAAGGAGTTTATTCTGTATATTTCTACCTCAATTCGTTCTACATCTTTTTTATGGAATTTAAATGTTCTTTTTAGCGGGAAAGATGTAGCATACCACTCTGTAATAACTGATGGCTTTATGTATTGCCTTATAAAGTTAAAACTTCCGCTGTTATGAATCGAATAGATAGTATTCCCTGCATTTAGGGCAGCTGAGAGGAAAGGTCTGTCGCTTCCCTTACATTGGGCGCCAAAAGGGGGATTCATTATAACAGTGTTCGTTTTTCCACTTACCTTTTCTATAGGACAATTAACAAATTCAACTTCAACACCCATCAACACGGCATTTTCTCTTGCAACATTTATTGCTTTCGGGTCACTATCATATCCGATGACCTCAGAAGCTCCCAGAATTGCGGCACCGATTGCAAGTATCCCGGTGCCACATCCCATATCAAAAACCGTACCTTCAAGATCTCCCTTCATGTATGCAAAATGTAATATTTCAGCGGCCAGAGGGGCGGGTGTTACATATTGTTCCAGTGCAGGATCGGGGTCATCAAACCCTCTCACCTTTTGCAGTAGCATCTCAAGTTTTCGCTGTTTCATCTATCATTCCCTTATCTCATCAAAAACCAGTTCTTCCCATTCACGTATTCCCAGTACGATCTCAAATTCAGGGGGAGTTAACATGGGGGACGGGAATCTCCCTGCCTCATCGATTGCAATCCTGGGGCATGCAGTATTGACATATGCATCCGCCTGAAATTGCAGGAGCTGGTCGGGTGTTATGAGATCCATTGTTACAATGTATGCCTCTTTTCCTTTTTCCCTGGCAATGTCCCTTATATTCCTGGCAAGTTTCATTCTTTCCTGGCCGGGTTTTGTGGACACAAGTATACAGAACTTCTTTCCTTCCATGGTTTTTGCAATTGCTGCATATCGCTGTTTCATGATTTGCTTGAGATCGATGTGTTCGATGGATGAAGTAAACGGATTTGCACAGAGTACAGGTTTGCCTGTTGAAAGGGCTATACCCAGTGGATGAAACTTCCCTCCGCCAATATACAGATATTCTTCACAGGTTATGTCATATGCCGCTGAAAAATTGCAGCCAAGTACCTGCCCCGGATGCACTATCCGTCCATCTCCTTCACCTATAATGGTTTCGAATCCTTTTTTTTCAAGGATCTTTCTTACTTCTTCCAGTTTATGCACGTGCTGTACAGTCGTAAGGAGGCCAACCCTTTTTCCTTTAAGTTTGTCTGCAGCCTGAAACGCCACATCGCTTATATCGAGATTTGAAGGTGCCTCAATATAAACTACATTTTCAAGGGGTTCAAGCTTGGAATGGCCGAAGTGAAATACAAGATCGGTATCTTTGATAAGTTGAACATCAAGATCGCATGCCCCATAACAGGGGTTACCTGAAATTAGGGTTTCTGCATCGGTATTATCCTCTATATATCCTGCAATCTCCATTGCCTGGCGTTTGAAGCCTTCGGGCAGCTGGAGACCAACCTTTGTGGCTTTTTCCTGAGTAACCATATTTACAATGGATTCCAGGTCAATGTCAAAATTCTCAATTAGTTTCACCGGTGTCCTCCAGTATAGAAACCCCGTCTTCACTTACAGTTATATCCACAAGGGTTTTGACCTTTATTCCCTCTCCTGCAAGTTGCTGCACGCCATCTCCCCTGCCTACAATAACGATTATATCGCTTATAGTAACGCCTTTTTCTTCCAGGGCCTTTACCAGAAAGCGCAGGGTACCTCCTGTACTGATAACATCATCAACAAGCAGAATACGGTCACCTTTTTCAATGCCGTTTATATAGAGTTCGCCTTTGGAATATCCCGTACTCTGGGATGTCTTTATTTCACCGGGCAATTGGTATTGTCTTTTGCGCACGATAGAAAACGGGATGCCGGTTTTCAGGGAGATTGCTGTTGCAAGGGGAATCCCCATCGCTTCAATAGACAGGATCCGGTCGACATCCATATCGGAATGCTCTATAATGTAGTCACTGATCTCA
>JBMCCK010000120.1:0-4073 GCA_048619255.1 Methanohalophilus sp.
TACAGCCCGGGCTCTGGTAAATCTTGCAGGGGTCAAAAAAGATACCAGACTGCTGGATCCATTCTGCGGTACTGCCGGAATACTAGTGGAAGCGGCCATGCTGGGTTCAAAGGTAATCGGCCTGGAAGCGAGGAATGAGATCATACAGGGTGCAAAATTGAACCTGGAATATTTCGGTGGGGATTATAACCTGCTGCAGGGGGATGCCTGCAAACTATCCCTCAAAAACAGCCGTATTGATTCAGTGATCACCGATCCTCCTTATGGCAGGTCCGCCATGATCAAAGCAGAATCCATCCGGCATTTATACGAAGAATCCTTCGGAGAAATGTACAGAGTTCTCAAACCCGGCAGTAAAGCAGTGATAGTGTCGGAGATAGAGATAAACAGGATCGCACTTGATGCGGGATTTACAATAGTGAAACAGTACAGTCAGAGAATACACAGAAGCCTGACCCGCAATATTACAATATTACAAAAAAATAATCAGTAAAATGTCTTTTTTATAAGATGCCAGTACGCTGCAAGTTCCAGGTCATACTTTTGTCGTTGCGGGTATCTGGCTTCTACCAGATTCCAGAATTTTTTATTATGCTTGAATTCAATCAGATGCAAAAGCTCGTGATACACAACATATTCTATCAGATAATCCGGCAGATACCTCATATGCCGGTTGAAAACAAGTTTTTTGTGACTGCTGCAGCTGGCCCATTTCCTCTTCATTTTCCTGAAAGTTAAATCCCTGGCCTTCACTTCCAGTTCCTGTTGCAGCCTTTGTACAATGTTTTCCACCAAACTATAAAAGTGAGGATCAGTGCGCTTTTTCTCCAGTCTCTTTTCATCGGATAGAGCAATCACCCGCTGCAAATGCAGATGTTTGTCGTAAATCCAGTCTGTATTTTTCTCAATAAAGGCTGCAGCATTACCATGTCCTTTGGGAACTATTACCCGCAACATCCCGTCCTTAAACTCCAGCCTCGCATATTTAACCGAGCGATGAATTATCTCATAATCGATTACAACATCACGGATATGTAACTGCATCATTGACCCTTTTGTTCTTTAGGCAAAAACTGATCCATTACCTCGGCTAACACCTGATGATAAACAAGATATTCCTCTATTCTTTCACAGGAGCGACGCATGGAGTAACCGTCATCAAACCACTGGACTGAATCGCCATAATTCACATCTGTCAGGATAAGCCCATAGGGTTTTGCTGGTTTGATACCCTCTTCGTAGGAAGCAGGATCCAGCATGTTTTCCAGCCATTCAAGATCCCTGGCACCACTGCCCACAAACAACAGGACAGTTACTATCTTGCGAATCATTTTCCACAGGAAACTGTTGGCTGTGATATCGATCCTGAGCAGATTGCCGGCAAGTCTCACATCTATCTTCTCTATTCTGCGAATGGTACTGCGCCCGTTATCCCTGAAGCAAAAATTAGCAAAATCGTGACTGCCTTCAAGGATGCTGCAAGCGGCTCTTAGTTTTGAAATGTCAGCATCCATTGAAGGTGTTATGTAGCGATAGGTACGATTTATGGCATACCTTCTGGGATGAAAATCACTGTCAACTTCAGCACGGGACCATGCCCATATATCTCCGGGTAATTTGGAATTAATCACTCTGGGAATAGCCAGATGGGGTTTATCGGTATCAAAAGCCACCACCTGTCCCATGGCATGCACTCCGGTATCCGTACGCCCGGCACTTACAAATCTGGCAGAGGAAGGATCCTCGATAATCTCAAGGGACTGCAGGGCTTCAAAAAGTTTCCCTTCCACGGTGGATACTCCGGGCTGCACCTGAGAACCACGATATGAAGAGCCAATATAAGCGATTTTGAGAGCAACTCTCATACAGGATCACTTGTGCTCAATTATACCTTTTTCCTATTATAAATTTCCCACAAAACAAGTATTACTATTATAAACAGGCACCCAAAAAAGAACCATACGCCTATATGAGCGAGTAGATCCGCAGATATCAGACTGCTGGCATCTCCTGCACCTGCAGTTTCACCGGCTGCCCTGGCAGCTTCTGTGGTTGCGTTTGTGGGAGCTTCGGCAGCAAAGAGAGCCGTATCATTGCTGGCATTGCTATCCGGCATCTCAGACATCACCGAAGGAGAAGCTGGTGGCATGGTCTGTCCCAGAGGTTCAAAATCCCTGAAATATTCAATACCCAAAGCTGTAAAGAGGGCAGCCCCTGCCATTGCTACATATTTGCGCAGCATACCGAGGATACTGGATCGATCAGTTTTGTTGCTACCCGGAACTACCACGATCATTTTTTGCATGGGTTCATATATTTTGATCTCCCTGCCCTTGCGACTCCATTTGGTTTCCTTTATCTGTCTGAGTTGGCTTTCCAGCAAACCATCCAGGTTGTACTTGATAGTGGTAAGGGGCATATCAAGCTCTTCGGCTATCGAAGTTGCAGACATGGGCTGTCTTGCGAGTAATTCCAGGATCTTCAGGGATTTCTCATTGGAAAGGGTCTGGGTGATTTTACGTGAATCTTCATTTAAAGGTAAAACCAATACTTTTTCCGTATTGTCATCGTTTTCCATACAGAGGAGTATCAATTAATGAAGTAATAAATTTAGTGTAATGTGCGGAACGCTTCGTAGTATATCCTTAAATTTAAATATCACTTCCAACAATGTAACGTAACTTTTAAGGCGATATCATGATCACGAAAAAGCAAATCTCCGACATCCTGAAAGACTACAATACCGATGACCTGGCGATTGCCACGGTATGTTCTCATTCTAGCCTCCAGATATTCCATGGAGCCAGGAAAGAGGGCTTAAAAACAATCGGAATTTGCATAGGTGAACCTCCGCGCTTTTATAATGCCTATCCTTTAGCCAAACCCGATGAGTTCATTTCCGTTGACAGTTATAAGAACATCCCCGATATCGCCCCCCTTTTAAGACAGAAAAACGCCATAATAATACCACATGGTTCCTTTGTGGAATACATGGGTGCGGATAAATTCCTTGATCTTGAAGTGCCCACCTTTGGTAACCGTGCTGTACTCAATTGGGAATCAGATCGCACAAAAGAGCGAGAGTGGCTGGAAGGAGCAGGAATCCACATGCCCCGCCTTGTAGAACCCGAGGATATCCACGGTCCTGTGATGGTCAAATATCACGGTGCCAAAGGAGGACGTGGTTTCTTCATTGCCAAGAACTATGAGGAATTCCTGGAAAATATAGATGAAAGTGAGAAGTACACCGTCCAGGAGTTCATTGTAGGCACACGTTATTATCTACACTATTTCTATTCTCCTCTCAAACAAGAAGGATACAGGCTCAGTAACGGAACTCTTGAAATGCTGAGTATGGACAGGCGTGTCGAATCCAATGCCGATGAGATCTTCCGTCTGGGTTCTCCCAAAGAACTCGAGGAATCAAACGTGCAGCCTACCTATGTTGTTACCGGCAATATCCCCCTGGTAGCCAGGGAATCCCTGATGCCCAAGATTTTTTCCCTTGGAGAACAGGTTGTAGAGGAATCCCTCAAACTGTTTGGTGGCATGATCGGATCCTTCTGTCTGGAAACGGTTTTTACAGACCAGCTTGAGATCAAGGTCTTCGAGATTTCAGCCAGGATAGTAGCAGGGACAAATATATACACCAATGGTTCACCATACTCCGATTTCATAGAGGAAGGATTATCCACAGGCAAACGTATTTCCCAGGAAGTCAAGCGTGCAGCAGAACAGGAGAAGCTGGAAGTAGTCCTTTCCTGAAAAACCAGGAAGACAATAATCCAGCCTCTTTTTCTTTAAATCTTTTAAAATTAATTATGTGACAGTAGCCATGCTATGATTTGAAAACGAAGACAAAAAGAGGGGGTTGTTGAGGAATACTCGATGGTGGGGATGAGTTTTGGAGAATCAGTACTGCAATACTCAATTGGGGGAGTTTGGGGGTATTTTCGCAGTATTCCTCAACGAGCGTCACGTCACATTAAATCTATAATATATATAGTTTATTATTTTTCGGCTCTGTAGAAATCCTCATTTGAATAATTACTGAAACAGAGATTGCCCTGTCT
>JBMCCK010000121.1:0-4045 GCA_048619255.1 Methanohalophilus sp.
TCCTGCTTGAAAGGGAGGGTCGCAATGGGACACTGCCTAACATAAGTCGTGATTCCTATGAAAGAGACTTGACTTTCCTGATAGCTGATGAGGTACTGGGGATGAGTATTTCCAAATATATCAGTGGTGACAAGGGCATGTTTGAGTTTGTCAGGTTCGACAAACAAAAACCGGGTATACTTGCAGAACTCGGTCCTTTCATGGATGATGTCATCGGTGGACTTATCGGAGGTGTTTCTGCCAATATGTATACCAGGGGAATGGCGGAGATTGGCAAATCCAAAAATAAAGATGACGACGAAAAACATGGCGGTGGTGTGATAGCCGGATGAGCGGATTACTACTCGCAGTCAGGACGGGTTTTGGTTTCTTATCAACAATTCCCGTGGGAATAACCATGGAAGGCCTTGATGAGCTGGTTAAACGAAGTTACCTGTTTGTCTTTACAGGCATTGTACTGGGTCTTTTGATTGGCATGTTTACAGGAATTGTGGAGTATGTATTCCCCGCCAATATTTCCGCAGCCCTGGTTATTGTTTTTATTTACTATCTAACAGGTCTCAATCACCTGGACGGGTTGTCTGATTTTGGTGACGGGTGTACGGCTCATGGCTCTCTTGAAAAGAAGATCAAGGCCCTTAAGGATATGTCACTGGGTATAGGCGGGGTGGCATATTGTGTCATAGGCCTGATTTTGCTCTATGCCAGTATTTCCTCTCTTCAGCAGCAGATATACATGACAGGTGCCATATCATCGCTGCCACAATGGACACTTTTGCCCCTGTCCTTGCTTGTGGCGGAAATCGGTGCTAAACAGGGTATGCTCACAATAGCAGCTTTTGGCAAATCGATCCATGAAGGCTTAGGTTCCATGGTTATCGACAAAACGGATGTTGGTAAATATCTGGCTGGTCTGATAATGGGTGGTATTGTATCTGTTCTCGGGTTGGGCTTAATTGGTCTGATAGGTTTTGTGGCAGCTATATTGGGGGCTTTCGGGGTTCTCAATGTTTCCAACAGGCATTTTGGTGGAGTTAACGGGGATTGTATTGGAACTGCCAATGAAATTGCCAGACTTACTTCTTTGATTGCCATTACTCTGGCGTTATTTGTCATTAATGCAGGATACGGAGGTCTTTCATGGATGCTTTTATAATGGCTGGTGGACAGGGTTTGCGTCTGGGTATGGGTGAAAAACCCTGTGTAGATCTTCTGGGTAAGCCCATGATATGTTATGTTGTGGATGCCCTGGAGGAGTCAGAAAGTATTGGTGATGTTTATGTGACAGTGTCCCCTTTTACTCCTCACACCGAAAAAGTTGTACAAAATTGTTATGGAGGCAACGTTAAGACCATTGATACTGCCGGTGATAATTATGTTGGTGATATGGTTTATGCTGTGGAACAGGCTAAAGTTGCAGAACCCCTGATGGTAATCATGTCCGACCTTCCCCTGATAACAGCCGACCTTATAGATTCCATTGTGGGGGAATATTACAGGTGTGGAAAACCTTCAATGTCAGTATTTATACCCCTTTCCCTCTGTAAAGAGGTGGGTTTGCGTCCGGATACCGTTTTCAATTGGAGTGGAAACCTCATAGTCCCCACCGGGATAAATATCCTTGACGGAAGCAAAATCCGGGAGGAACAGGAATATTATAATTATCTTCTGGAAGACCCTGAAGTAGCCTTGAATGTCAATACTGCAGAAGACCTGCAGCGCTGCACTGATATTCTGGAACAAAGACAGAATAAATAATTTGGGATGATCTATGACAAATTGTGTCAATATTAAGGGCAAGGATTATTCTCTTGATACATTAGGACTTATTGTGGGTACGCAGAACCTGAATATCACAAATTCTTTCGCTGAAGAATATCTCTTATTGTGTGAAGTTGTGGATAATCCTTTTATTCTTCCTTTTCTTCTGGAAAAATTCTATACTATGGACATAAAGGAACCTGAAAATTTCCGGTTGGCACTTTGGAGGATACAGGTCGACTCTGAATTGCGTTTTGGGGAGGACATAAATAAACATCAGCAACGCAGTTATGTCACGCGCACACTGGAAAAATTGCTTTTCAGTGAGGTGTTGCTTGAAGTTGTAGAAGAACCGGATACGTCTGATGAAAGCGATTTTTGTTAAATTCCGGTGAAGATACATGAATTTTTATATCAGGAATCCCTTATTTTATACGTAAATAAATTCCATAGTGGTTAATTACAGGTGGATATTTTTGCTATTATGTTCTAATTACATTGTGAGATATTTATAAAGGTGTTTCAAATGGAGGAGACGACAATTCCTGAAAGGGTTAGTACTGGTATAAATGGACTGGATGAGATGCTCAAAGGCGGGTATTTTAAAGGTACTGTAAACGTTGTTTCCGGGAAATCAGGTACCGGTAAAACAATTTTTGGATCTCAGTTCATTTATGAGGGGGCAAAGAACGGCGAAAAGGTGATGTGTATAATCACATCGGAAGAATCCAAATCCATTGTTCGGGAAATGAAAGCATCTTTTGATTGGGATTTCAAGAAACTTGAGGATGATGGCTTACTTTCTTTTGTTGATATCACTGACCCGGGACTGCGTCTCCAGAAAAGTGTGGAAATTGCACCATCAGAACTTATTAAAAGTTTCAAAAAACTTATCGAAAGCAAGATAGATGAGGTGCAGCCTCAAAGGGTATTCATTGATTCAATTGAGGCACTTTTCCTTGCCATTGAGTCAAATTACAAACTGAGGACCCTGATAGATGATGTGTTTGGTGTCCTGCGCAGCCGTGAGGTAACTTCTGTGATTTCAGTTGGTAAGATGTTTGACCTTGATGCAATGGTGGAATATGGTGCGGATTCAGTAATCAAACTGGAACGTGTCAGGGTGGGTAATAATCTCCAGCGTACTATCTTTGTTATAAAATTGAGAGGTTCAGGCACGATCAATGAGGTGCGTGTGCTTAATATTTCGGATAACGGTATGTCGGTGCTTGCCCAGTCTCCGTATTTGGAGTAAATATTCTTATTTTTACTTTAGCCCTTCCTGGGTTATTGTGAATTCCCTGCTCAATCCTTCCGGACGGGAGCGATGTTTGAGCAGGTTGGCTTTTCTTTTATTTTCACCTGTACGCTCAAGCTGGATTATGGTTTTTGACATGTGTTCGACCGTACTGCCACCCACAGGTTTCAGTTTACCTGTTCCTATGTCTGAATAGACCTGGTTTGTAATAACAACTACAATTCCTCTCTTGCGGGCCAGGCCGTGCAGATAGCCTATCTGGTTGGCAAGTTCTCTGCGGGTGCGGATACTTTTTTCTTCATCTTCAAGGCCAAACCGGTAATAAGCAGTTGCTGAGTCCACAATTATAAGTCCGATGTTCTGGGCACTTATTTTCTCTATCTCGTGGATTGCAGAGTACTGTTCCTCAAAACTGTGGGGTTCGTAGATGATTATGTTCTGGGCAATTTCCCTGGCATTTTCACCTGCGATCTGCCTGAACCTGTCCGGTGAGATTGCCTCAGTATCAACAAGGATTGCTTTTTTGTTATTATTTACACAATGGACTGCAAGCTGGAGGCAGAGGTTTGTCTTTCCGCTTCCGGATTCTCCGTATATCTGGGTCACAACTCCCGATTCGAATCCTCCTCCAAGAAGTTCATCTATGGGCTTGCATCCTGATGTAAGTAAGTCGGTTATATTGTACACCTCAATTGGTTCAAGTTATTGCTATTATTGGTGTTTAGGTTATACGTCTTTTGGAAAAGTTCTTCTATTTTTATTTGTTACCAGATTGGGTAATACAATAAATTCAGAACATTTGGACTATTTCATTGTATACCACATTTGTTACCAAGTAGATTTCAGTGTATCCAAACATAGGGTGAAAAAGCATTATAAATGAATGAATCCTATTTTGTATCTACTTACTGCGGGAAGTCAGTCGTTTAGGGGAAATCGGAATCTTATTCATGGTTGTTGATTCCTTTCTATCTTCTTTGGCTTTCCTGATGGTGTTTATTGTTACAAGGATGGAGTATCATGTCT
>JBMCCK010000122.1:0-4044 GCA_048619255.1 Methanohalophilus sp.
ATCACTTTTGTAATTGACCCTCTTGACGGCACATATAATGCAGCCCATGGAATCCCGTTTTATTCAACTTCCATTGCTGTTGGCAATGCAGACCTTTCTTCTATCTACTTTGGATACGTTAAAAATCTCTGCACGGGTGATATATACCATGCATATAAGGGAAAAGGTGCATATCTGAATGGAAAACCGATAAATACATCCAACCGAAAACTGTTAAAAAATTTCAGTGTCAGCCTTTATGGTTACCATAATAATGTAGAAGATACCCTGGAGCTTTCCAGAAAAGTAAGAAGGGTTCGAATACTGGGAAGTGTGGCTCTGGAACTGTGCTATGTTGCCTGCGGCAAACTTGATGCTTTTGTAGATATCAGAAATTCACTGAGACTGATTGATGTTGCCGCAGGAAAACTTATCCTTGAGGAAACAAATGGAAAAGTAACCAACGGAAAAGGTACAGAATTATACCTTCAGGACAGTGTTGTAAACAGGCTTTCCATGATAGCATCAAACGGACATGCCCACAGAGACATACTTAATTTTGTGGGGAAAGAAGATGAAAGTAAATAAAATTGGTATAATTTCCAAATATGATAGTCCACAAGCCCTGAAAATGGTTGAGACCATTGTGAAAAAGTTCACTTCACAAGTCGGAATTGTGCTGGATGAAGGGTCTTTTGACATGTTAAATCTTCCTGAAACAGAACGATTACCTGTGGAAGAAATGAAAAAAGCAGGTGTCAACCTGATAATTTCAATCGGAGGAGACGGAACTTTTCTGCGAAGTATATCCAGGATGGATGATCCACTGCCACTTCTGGGAATTAACATGGGCATGCTGGGTTTCCTTGTGGATGTGATGCCTGACGAGGCAATTCCTACAATCGAGAAAGTACTGGAAGGATTCGAATATACCGAACGTTGTCGTATTGCAGTCAACCTTAACGGAAAAGAGTTACCCTGTGCCACCAATGAAGTTGTACTGACCACAGCCAGACCTGCCAAGATACTGACATTTCGGGTTACGGTTGACGAATGTATTATAGAAGAATTCAGATCAGACGGAGTAGTAATCGCAACCCCCACAGGTTCCACAGCCTATGCTATGAGTGCAGGGGGACCTATTCTGGACCCCAGGGTCAATGCTACTCTTATAGTCCCTCTCGCACCCTTCAAACTTTCAGCCCGGCCCTGGGTGGTGCCTTCTGACAGACCCATAAAGGTCGAAATAACTATTCCGGAAAAAGAAGCTGCTGTTGTTATCGATGGGCAGCATACTTACACAATGAAAAAGGAAGATACCATTCTTCTTACAAAAGCAAAAAATCCTGCTCGTTTTGTAGTGACTGAACGTAGTGGTTTCTACGAGAAAGTGCAATCAAAACTTCGATGATACAAACACATATCTTTAAATATAAAAGTAGGGATAGGACGGGAAAGCGATAAAATGACTCCAAATAAAGAGTATTCCAGAAATGAATTGATGGATTTTATTGATATCGAGCCTCTTGACATAGAGATATGTGATGTGACCCTCAGGGACGGCGAACAAACCCCCGGTGTTGCATTTACCAAAGAAGAGAAAATGGACCTGGCAAATGAACTGGACGCAATTGGTGTCGAGGTTATTGAAGCCGGATTCCCTGTCGTTTCTTCTTCTGAAAAGGAAACAGTTAAGGAAATTAGCAATATGGGCCTGAATGCAAAAACGTGTTGCCTGGCTCGGTCCATCATAGGAGATGTGGATGTTGCTATTGATTGTGATGTTGATATAGTGAGCATTTTCATAGCTCTTTCAGACCTTCACTTAAAACACAAATACCACCGATCATGCAGCGATGTACTTAGTTGCTCGATGGAAGCAGTAGAGTATGCAAAAGACCATGGACTCAAAGTACGGTTTGCCGCAGAGGATGCCACTCGTACACCCATACCCACCCTGCAACACGCATTCCAGGAAGCGGAAAAATACAATGTTGATTATGTGAGTATCGCTGATACCATCGGAATATTAAATCCTTCTACTACCAAATACCTGGTTGAAAAAGTAAAAGAAAAGGTACATACACCCATATGCATTCACTGTCACAATGATATCGGACTTGCCACTGCAAATACTTTAGCAGCAGCCGAAGCAGGGGCAAAGCAACTTCATACCACCGTAAACGGTATCGGAGAAAGAGCGGGAAACGCTCCTCTTGAAGAAGTACTCGTAGCCCTTCGTGTCCAGTACGGAATCGAAAACTACGATATAACACATCTTAATGGCCTTGCAAGGAAAGTTGAAGATTATTCCGGCCTGACAACTCCCGTAAATAAAGCTATTGTGGGCAAACATGCCTTCACGCATGAATCAGGGATACACGTGATGGCAATCCTGGAAGAGCCGCGGACTTACGAACTCTTTTCCCCGGAGATGGTTGGCGGGGTCCGAAACCTCATAGTAGGTAAGCATACAGGCTTGAAGGCCTTAAAAGGGATAATTAAGGACATGAGAATTTCCCTTGAACATGAAGAATTATGTGCATTAATGGAAAAAGTAAAGAATTGTACAGAAATCAAACGTGGAATCTCAAGACCACATCTGGAAGAAATGATCGATGATATTAGGTCCTGTAAAAGAGATGATGAATAATTCAAGACATCTCTTCTTCAGGTATCGAAACCTCTCCTGTATTCAAAATTACAACATAATCAGAAGAATTTCTAAGGGCAGTTGAAAATCCAGGTTCTACACCAAAGATTATAGTTTCTTTGCCGTGTTCATTTGCTTTATTTAACAAGGGTTTAAAGTCGGCATCCCTTGTCACAAGTGCAAGTGTATCAATATTGGGATTATGAACAAGGTCCATTCCCTCAACAGCAAGCCTTACATCCACATCGCTTGAACAAATAACAGGTTCAAAACCATTGTTTTCCACGGCTTCTACAAGTTTATTAGAAGCATATTGATTAAGGAAAACACGTCCTATCTTTACATTACCGTACTCTTTCAATACATCCCTGATTTCTTCTAAATTTACATCAAATTCCTTTCTCAGGACATTGGGACCATCTACAAGAAGTCCAATACTCCTTCGTCCCACTTCCTTTTTAGTACTCAGGTATTTGACTATGGAACTAAATCCGGTTTTTACATTCTGCATATTGCCTCTTATTGCAGGTATAAACATTATAATAACAAATACATGCAACCACAGTATCAGCAACAATCAACCATAATTACAAATAATGACTATAATAACAACTAAGGACCTGCAAACCTTATAATCTTTCAGCAAGCAACCATTCATTTACATTCTTTTTGGAATATGAATCGTCCACAAGTACGAAATAGTTTTTGTACCTCCTTCCTTCTTTCTTTCTCCTGTACCTAATCTCTCCCCTGTATAAGAGAAATTTGTTGAAAATATCCTCAAATTGCATTCTTTCTTCATTTGTCAACTCAATGATAGATTGACCATCACGGTACCAGTTATACACCCTTAAAACAAATACTTCTCTTATTCTTTTTAATCCTTCGGCCTGTTCAAAAGCGTCAAAGTATAAAGTCTTTCTAATTTCAGGCGACCAGGCCGCAATTTTTTTTTCCATGTCAATAAACTGCACGGGAATTTCTTCCCCTTCACGGGGCCTGGGATACAGTAAAGAAAGATGCCTGGTAGAGCCCACTATCACCACCGCCTGTAAAAAGAACCCCGGGAAACCTTTAGGTTCTTCTTAAGTCTACGCCCCACAATGATGCCAACAAAAACTCCACTCAAATGGGCTGCATGAGCTATCATGTCTCCGGAAATATTCATGTACATGAAAAATAAGTCCACTATCACAAAGAGTATTAGAGCAGATTTGATAGTCATTGGGAAGAAAAAGACATATACAGGCAGATTTGGTTCAAGAATTGCAAGGGTTGCAAAAACACCCATTATTGCCCCACTTGCCCCGACCATCGGGTAACTAGTAGACGTTGTTGCAATGAAACCTAAAGCTGCAACTACCCCGGAAATAAAATACAGGTAAATAAACATTGAATTGCCAATACGCCTC
>JBMCCK010000123.1:0-4018 GCA_048619255.1 Methanohalophilus sp.
CATCTCAGCTCCGACTTTCATGCCGGTAGTTCCCTGAATTATGATTTTGCCGGCGGTCATTTCAGCACCGATCATTTTCACACGGGAAACATCGCCTTTTATCAGAATGGAAGTTTCTTCAGCAGAACTTCCACCCTGGCCTTCCACATCAAAGAAGCTCTTTAAGGGCAACTGGTCCGGACCCTGCCAGATTATCAACTGCTCAATTTCTTCTTTGTTCTTGCCTGCAAACTCATCTGGTTTGATTACATCAGCTTCGATCTTAATATCAATTTCAGTGTTTGGTGTAAGTACTACCTCTGTCATGACATCACTTCTCCATGTTTACATTGATGGGGGTTGGGTTGACGAGGTATTTCTCAGGTGTTGGATAGTTCTCGAAACCAAGGGTGTAGTACCTGAACCAATCCTTCACGT
The DNA here is from genome assembly GCA_048619255.1 of Methanohalophilus sp. GTDB lineage: Archaea > Halobacteriota > Methanosarcinia > Methanosarcinales > Methanosarcinaceae > Methanohalophilus. The sequence continues at coordinate 418 of JBMCCK010000123.1, forward strand.
CCTCAAGCATCTTCTTTTCCTCGTTTGCATCGACATTTATGTCACTGTAGTAGGTCCTTCTTTCAGGAATCGACATTATCTCGCCGTTATGAGCTGCAATTTCTCCGCCCTTGATGGTATAATCGGCATACCTGAATTTGGTGAGTAGATCATTGTAGCCCGCTGTAACATCCAATCTGCTTGGATCGATATCATAAATAGTTACATCACCATCTGCTCCAACAGCAAGACTTCCTTTCCTGTGTGCCATACCATTGGTCTTTGCAGGAGTGGCACGGGTAATGGTTGCAATGTCATAGAGAGACAGTTCACGGCTGACACCGCCGAGTGTACTTCTGTCATTTGCCCATTTATGGACTTCGTTGAACGTTTCATTCCTGTAAGCCTCTGACATCAACCAGGTCATGACATTCGGATATTTGGTGAATGGTCCACCATTAGGGTTATCGGTTGTCATGATGGTCTTCCATGGATTATCGATCAGAAGCAGGGATTCAAGTCCCATTGCCCACTGGACACTGTGTACAGGATTGCTCTTAAGATATGTGAACGGACATACACCGGAACCACATTCAAGCTCTACATCACAGTTGGACCATTTACTGCCTGTAAGGACTGCAATGTCATGGATAGACGGACCGTCACCGGTCATACATGTGGCTTCACCGAAAGGTACGCTGCCACTGTCAATTACCACATGGTCCTGACTGTTAACATAATCTGTAATATCCTTTACACCTGATTCAAAGTCTCTCCAGGATGTTCCGCCAAAGGCATTGAATTGCAAGTGAGTCAGGTAGATGGATTTATCCTTTGTAGGATCGATCTTGGTTTCTGCCCATTCGACTCCCATATCCTGATTGGGTTTGACTTTTGCTGGAATGGTAAGGGATTCCTTTGTTGTTTCATAACATCCCGGGTGACCCAGGTTGTTGGCGTGCAGGTGTACTGGCATAGGAAGGCCGAGCATTTCATTGACTTCGGTAAGTCCTTCAATAATTTCCCTTGGTGTAACTTCAAAGTGAATGTTGGTCTCATCCAGGGATTCGACATTCTTGCCCCATCCCCAGTTCTCCACACCTGCTGGGTTGACACATTTTATACCATAGGTTTTGTGTGTCCTCATCATCCAGGCCACATATGCGGCAGCTTTGTCAATGTCACCTTCCTTGAGATAGCGCATCATGAACCAGTTGTTGCCAAGAACAAGGTATCCTCCCATGTCAAGCATTGGGATAGAATGCATCTCTTCATGGGTGTGACGTGCTTCCAGAGGCGGGACTGCAGCTTCAAAAGCTGTGGTATATCCCATCTGGGCATACTCATATCCTTCAAGATATACAGAAGGTACTGTTTCCCCGGTACCGCCATGGGTTATTGATGTTTTTGGACGATTCCACTTGTAACTGTCCTCTGGTCGCATCAGACGACCGGAGTTTACTTTGGCACCCGCAATATGGGTGTGTGAATCTACTCCACCAGGCATAACCGTTTTACCAGTGGCATCAACGATCTTTGCGTTTTTCATTTCCGCATCAGATAATTCAGGGACTACTTTTCCGTCCTTGATGAATATATCCTTGATATCCCCGTCAATCTCATTGAGGGGATCAAAAACATGCCCGTTTTTAATTGCAATAGTAGCTGCCATATTATTCCACCTCTCTTTTTTCCAGCCAGATAGCATTTGTCGGGCAGATCATGGCACATGCGCCATCAGAGCCACAAACTTCCTGGTCAACAATTTTCACTGCTCCGTTCTCGACTTCCAGCAATGCCTTATCATCCATATTGTTCAGGTGACCTGCAGCAAGTTCCTTGTTTGCATAAGCATTTACAGGACAGACAATCACACAGTTTCCGCAGCCAAGGCAGGCATATTCATCAGTGGAAAGTTTGGAAGTAAGAGTTGGCTTGACGGAAGGCTTGTCGAGGAGCTTTTTCTCGAATACTTTCTTCTTTTCCATATCAACTGCAATTGCAGTTTTCCTGACATCAATTGCCTGTACTGGACAGGAAACTGCACATGCTCCACAATAGATACATGCATCAGGCCTCTGAGCTACTTTGTCAACACGTTCCCCGGCTTCCCATTCCGGATTGAATAATGCATTACAGGGACATACATCAACACAGGTGCGACATGCCTGGCAAATATCCTCATCCCTGAACCAGGTCCCTTCAAATGGTTTCTCTACTTCGATGGCATCAACCGGACAAACTGATTCACACCACCCGCAGTGTACACAGCATTCCTGATCGATTGTTGTTTGACCATCAACTTTTGCTTTATTATCGTTGGAAAGCCACTGGTCCACTTCAATGCAACCCTGTGGACATACCTGTTCACAGAGTCCGCAGTGTACACAATCATCATTGACAGTGGTTGGTTTTATAGCATTTATTAGGTAGGTTTTTTCCTCTACTGGTTTTCCGTCTTCTCTCATTTCAAGAGCGCCTGTAGGACAAACTTTGGAACACATTCCACATGTTATACATGTGTTCGGTCTGATCTCTAGGAACTCTTTGTCGATGAGCCCCCTGGCAACCGCTCCGACTGAACCGATCACCAGTGTCTCTTTTGGACACACCATGACACAAGTTCCACAGCCGATACACTTCTCAGGAATGTATACCACCTGTTTGTTGTCCTTTGTCGATATCACTGTTTCATTCATATTGTAGTCTCCGTTTGGCTATCGTTACATGCATCACAAAGAACTTCATTGTTTCTTTGAATAAAACTTTCATTACATTTCTGGCATAATTTTATTGTCTTTTTCTTTTTTACCGGCACATCTATGTCCACCATTTCATAGGAATAGACATTCTCACCGGCTTCAAGAAGCACAGGAACAACTTCTTCGTGGCGAAGTTTTTTTGTGTTCATGTACCAGGCATGTAATTTAGGGTAATTTTTAGTCTTCTCCGGGTCGAGATATATCCTTACTCCTTTAACAGAAGCAATTCCCGATGGAGCTTGTTTGTTCACAGTCACAGCCATTTTACCTGTATCGTGAACCCTCAAGCGTTTATTGCCTGTAGTGGAACCTTCGAGTATCTGAAAAGGATCCGGTATACAATTATATGTTTCACTTAGGGCGTATATCCTTTCTCCTTCCTCTATATCAAGTACCCTTTTTGCAATATTTAGCATGTGGATTCCTATTAAAGCACCACTGCTCAAAAAACCGTGGAATGGAACGACCTTTTCAACCTGTGAAAATAGTTCTGGATTTTCCACTTTTATCTTTTCTTGGATCTCATCCATAGTTTCCATATAAAAACCTCTAATAAAGAAGGCCGGTGAGATGCTTATAAGCTTCCGGATGCCTAAAGAACATAGCGATGAAAATTATATATAATTATCGATGTACATTAACCTCTCAGACGTACCAAAAAAAGGCTATGCAGCCTTGTTATGGGCTGCAAAGTCTATCTTCAAAGAGTTGTCCCTTCTTTTATTCTGCTGCGGTGGAATTGTTTTCAGCCAGACTCTGGGAAAGCTGGTTTAACTCATAAAGCTGGTTTAGCACATCTTCCATCTGATCTATTTCTTCCCCGTAACCGGCCCAATTGCCTTCTTTCAGATATTCCTGAG
>JBMCCK010000124.1:0-4008 GCA_048619255.1 Methanohalophilus sp.
ATACTGGTTCCTTCGGGATTGATGTTCCCGCCGGGTGCAAGACCCAGTCCTCCCTGTATCATTGCACCCAGATCGGTGATTATATCCCCGAACATGTTTGGGGTTACAACGACATCAAACCAGTCTGGATTTTTGACAAACCACATGGTAATAGCATCAACATAGTTGAAATCTGTTTCAACATCAGGATGTGTGGCAGCCACGTCCTCGAATTCTTCTCTCCAGAATCCATAGATATCGGAGAGCACATTTGCCTTATCCACTGAAGCCACATGCTTGTCACGCTTTTCTGCAAGATCAAATGCATACTCGATAACCCTTCTGGTACCCTCCTTGGAGATCATTCCTATCTGGTAGGCAATCTCCTCACTGTCAGTTTCTATGTCAAGGTCAAATTTTGCGGAGTACAGGGAACGTGAGACCTCAAGCGTTTCCTTGCTGGTGCCCTTCTTGGACCTTCCACCGATTCCAATATAGAAATCTTCAGTGTTTTCCCTTACTACTGTAAAATCAATATCTTTCGGGGTTTTATCCTTTAAAGGAGTCCATACTCCCTCGAGAAGTTTTATTGGACGCAGGTTAACGTACTGGTCAAAATAAAAACGTGCAGCAAGCAGGATGCCTTTCTCGAGTACACCCGGGGCAACCCTGGGGTCTCCTATAGAACCCAGGTAGATGGCGGAATAGTCGGACAGTTCTTTGAGTGTGTCCTCGCTCATAAGTTCCCCTGTTTCAAGGTAATGGTCAGCACCTTGCGGGTAATTAATCCAGTCCACATCGAATCCGAATTTTTCTCCTGCGGCATCTATAACTTTCATTCCTTCTGCTACAATTTCCGGGCCGATGCCATCTCCGGGAATTACAGGCACTTTATATTGGGTCATTGTTAATTATCTCCGTTATTATTAAGATTAATCGATTATTTTTCGAGTGTACTCTATCAGTCCACCGGCATTTACAATCTCTCTTACAAAATCAGGTAGAGGAGTTGCCTGATACTTTTCTCCTTTGGACAGGTTCTCGATTACACCGGTGGAAATATCCACTTTAAGTTTATCATTCTCATCTATATTGTCGGTATCAGCACATTCCAGTAATGGTACACCGATGTTGATTGCGTTTCTGAAAAAGATTCTTGCAAAGGATTTTGCAATAACGCATCCAACCTTTGTCCCTTTTAATGCCAGGGGTGCATGTTCTCTGGATGATCCGCAGCCAAAATTGCTTCCAGCAACGATTATGTCATTTTCCTTTACATTTTCTGCAAAATCTGATCTCACTCCTTCGAATGCATGTGCTGCAAGTTCTTCAGGGGTGTTTAGGACCAGAAATCTTCCCGGGATAACCGCGTCAGTATCTACGTCATCTCCGAATTTCCAAACTTTTCCTTCCATTCCTATCACCGGCAAATCAAATCACTGGATGAGATGGCATCTTGTATCCAGAATTGTGCTAATAATACAAAATAATCATATAATAATCTCATCCTTGAATGGTATATTTTTCCCACATTTCATCTGAAATAACAATTTGTAGCATCATGTATGGTTATATCGGATTTCCAATAGCAAAATATATCCATTTACCTGCCAGATTCCAGATGATGACAGTTTATAATAATGATCCATTCTGTGGCAAAAAAGCACTTCCTTTACGCAAAATAGTGCATATGTCGGGAGTGGCGGTTCCCTTTATCGCAGATATTTATGGCAGGGAATATGCCGCACTGGCACTTGCAGGTGCAACACTTATCTTTCTCATTATGGAAGTGATCAAACCGGCTGAAAAGAAAAGGTATGTGTATAGTCTTTTATGGAGGAACAGGGAGAAGGAAGTGTTCGCACTGGATCCTTTGTTTTACATTCTATCTTTCTTTTTCCTTCTGGGTCTGAGTTATTTTGTAGACGAAGGTATATGTTATGCTTCCATGGTAGTCCTGGCTCTGGGTGATGGAGTAGCTCCGCTGATCGGTCATCTGGGAAGATTGCGCCTAGCCGGCTCATGTAAGACGGTGGAGGGCACCATCGGAGGAATAATCCTGTCTTCTATAGTAGGATTTTATTTTGTCGGGGCGTTGGCTGTTGTTGGTAGTGTGGCTGGTATGGTCACGGAATGTTCTATTTCCCGCCATGACAACCTTTTTATACCATTTGCTGCACTTGTGGCAATGCTTTTAGGAAATGCACTTTTTTAAAAGCAATTAGGAATTATTTTAAGACTATTTTGTAACTAATCTGGATCCTACATCTTTTAATGCAGGTATTGTTAATCATTATTAGTTGTAATTAAATAGAAAATAATTTATAATATAACAAAGCAAACCATTTCCGTAGGGAATGGTTTTATCTAACTCATTTAGATTCTATCTCTGAGTCTATGCTGCTTTAAATTGATATAATACAGGTTGTTACAATGCACAAAGATGAACTGATCCAGTTGCATACTTTGATGGCCCAAATCAAAAGGTATCTGGAAGATCAGGGTGTTGAGCATGATTTTGAGGATTATAACTCCCTTTCCATAAGTCCTGTTCACATCCATCGAAGCAAAGCAGAACACAAGCATGCAATCTTTATCCTCGGTAATCATCTGGCATCTATCATATCAGAAGATGAGATCTCCAGTGTAAGCAGGACTTCTGTCAGGATGCAGGAATTTGCCGAGAGATCGGGACATGGGGTTCCACATAGTAATTGAACGGAATTAAGATAGGGCAGGCCAATTGTCTGTCAGTAAATCTTCATGCAAACCTGCGGGATATAGATATTTCTTCATAATTATTCCGCATTCCCCATCGATGTAATAACCCGGTTCATACCAGCAGTCGACAAACCCCATGCTACTATAAAGACTCCTGGCTTTTTTATTGCTGGCACGCACCTCCAGGCGCACATATTTTACATTATGGTTGCGGAAATGTCTCTGTATTACCTTCAATAATGCCTGACCGATTCCTCTTCTCTGGAACTCTTTTTTAACGGCAAGGGAAAATATCCTCCCTTCCTGTTCACTACTGCGGTATCCCATTACAAAACCTGTAATGTTTTTCCCGCTTTCAGCAACAAGAAACCCTTCCGGGTTCATTTCATAGAAATTCATGTAGGTATAGGGATCATGGTCTTCGAATGCTTCCATTTCAATCTGGAGTACCTCAGCAAAATCCCTCCCTTCGAATTTTCTAAACAGCAATGTTGCCCCTCCAGGGACTGTCACAATTTTTCGACGTGCCTTACATCCACGGCAATGCCCCGGTTGGAATGTATCATCTCGGGGCCGCTCATTGCAGCACGTCCAACACAGAATGCTTTATCTCCGCATATGAACACTTCATCATTGGGGCGAATCCGCTCATCGGCATTGATGACTCCCGGTGCAAGTATTGAACCTCGTGGCACGAAATCATCGATATTTACAACATAATCTCCTGTTTCAATAATCTTTTTAGCTCCTTCGATGGTCAGGGCTATTGTACCATTTTCGGGAATCAGGGTTATTAGTTGTTCCTTATCCAGAAATGCCTGATAGCGGGGGAAAGGGGCTTTTATCTTAGAATCAGGGGGTAATAGTTTTTCACCACAACCTGCACCAAACTGGTAATCTGCAATGGCTTTTAGCATGTCCCGTCTGTAATCTCCCCTGTAGCTGAGCCCATCACACAATTCTTTCATCGTATCTTCCAGTTTGTGCAGGGAGTTTTGGGAGGTCACATTTCCGTCAGAGGTGTAAGTTATTTCCAATCCGAGTTTTTTGGACACGTTCTCACATATACTGCGATATTCATCTTCCACATGTGCTACAATATGTTTGTAAGGATGTTTGAGCAGGAAGTCCTTCAGGCATTTTTCCACCCATCTGTGTTCCTCTGCATCCCAGTAACCCGTAACCGTGGTGTCATAATGTGCGGCAGGGTATGTGACTTCCAGTTCCCGGGGTACTATTCCCAGGGGTGAGGTAATTATGACTTCCTGTACAAGCTTGAGGTTCTTGCCAAGTGCCTTGCGGAATCTG
>JBMCCK010000125.1:0-4004 GCA_048619255.1 Methanohalophilus sp.
GCGGGACTGGCAATAACGGGAGGGAAAAAGAAAGCAGTCATTCTCCCATCCCTGTTAATCGCAGCCTGGTTCGCAACGAGTACGGGCAGAGAAGTTTTTTACTATCCCTGGTTACACATATTATCCATTATATTTTTCCTGAACTTTACCAGAATAGAAAACAAAATATCCATTATTTCCAAAAACAAAGGATATCTGTACCTTTTTGCATGTTCACTGCTTGCAGTCTCCACAGATCACCTTGCAGGAAGCCTGTCAGCACTCTTCATCTTCGACCTTGGAAGCAGTATATATAAAGAGGTAATATTTGTATACCCGCTTGAAAGGGTATTAATTGCTACCCTATCAGCTCTTATATTCTACGCTTTCATCGTATGGATCAACCTGCTTAAAGCAAATGCCAGTGTGCTGAACGAAAAAGAAGAACACAATGTCAAAGATGTAATGGATTATATCAATAGTGAAGTAAAAGACATAATTGAAAACGAAAAGTGAATTAATAATTGATACTATTTTTCAACCTATCAATTGCACTGGAAAAAGGATGGGAAGGTTCCTCGACAGTAAATATTTTGGATAGGCCATGCGCGGATACCTCACACATGCATGGAATCGAAGTCAGTACAGGCACTCCATATTTTTCACCCATTTGCAATGATTGTTCATTGAGACACATGTTTTCCACAATTCCACATTTTTTGCCCAGAGGAGCATATATCCCATCAATCGCCTGCTTTATGTTTGTGAGACAGTATTCATTGGGTTTTACTACCATCAGGACGTAATCACTGCTTGCCACAACATTTGCCGATGTGAAATCCACACCGGGACTTGTGTCCATAATTACAACGTCAAAACCTTCCTTTTGAAGATTTTTTTTGGATTGAATCAATGCTTTGAGTGCATTTGATTGCCATTTCCTGTCCTTTGAAGAAAACTCTCTGATAGCAGAAATTTCAGGATTGGAGTAACCTACATAGAAACGAGCCTCTGAAGCGATTTTTTTTGAACCATCCACTATCACTTCACATATGTTTTTTTTGTAATCAAAAATATCATTTATCCACTTATCCGAGGGAGGAAACATACCATTGAATGTGCTGGGAGATTTCAGGTCCATGTCAAGCAAACATACATCCTTACCTTCTTTTGCATAAGTACATGCAAGATTGATGGCAACACTTGTTTTTCCCGTACCTCCACGTGGAGAGTGGACTGCAATTGTAAATGTATCTTTCATTTGATTTGCCCACATATTAATTGCTTAATTAAATAAACCACCATTAATAATAAATTCATAGCAATGAAAACAATTTTTGGTGAAAATATCTTTTGTTTTTAGAATATAGAGACTCATTCTTCAAAATGAAGACGTATTATATATTAATTGTTCTGCTGAATGTTAATCACAGCGATTAATATTAATGTTTCTTTACTCTGAAATATATTATCCAAATTGAACTGTAAAAAAGACTTTTCTGCCATTTCTGTACTTGTGTACATGACCCATACGTACAAGCTGATTGAGATAATTGCTTTCAACTGCTCTTTCCTTAGATGTTTTTTCCGAAATCTGTGCAGCGGTTGCAGTTCCCATTTCAAATAAGACGGTCGCTGTGGTGCGCAAATGATCCGGCAAGGAAAGAAGGGTCATTACATCGAGCTCATTTAAATCGTCTTCCTGTGAAACATGAGACGAAGAATCCTGTTGGAATAACAGCTTGTCGAGTTTATTATTGATTTCATTCAAAGCTACAAGAATATTGTTTATTTCAATTTCTGAAACCATATGGCCACCATAATTTGTATTCTGGTATTACAGTAATACTGTATTCCAATAAAACTATAAAAAAGTAGAGTATGCACAGAAAAGAAGTGAACTACTCCATGCTTACGCTTAAAGATATTTTACCATATAAGGGCCTTCCAGAACATAACCCAGTTTCCGGTAATATTCACGTACACCAATACCGCTAATAATACTGAGTTTTTCAAAACCGGCATCTTTTGCCATTTTCTCAGCCTCAGAAATCAACCTGAGACCATAACCCCTGTGCTGCCAGTCGTGGTCCTTTGCAGACCCACCCACAACAACCATTGAACCATAAACATGTAATTCCCGTACAAGAGCCGAATTATCAAGTTCAGGCCGATGTGGATTGTTCGGAAACCTCAATCTTAAAAATCCAATCAAGATGTCCTGACTGACATCTTCAAAAGAGAGGAAATGTTCTTGTCCTCCACAAGAAGAATAAGATTGCACCATAAATTCAATATCTTCTATTGAAGGTGACCTTTCTTTCAGGATATTATGACCAACTTCCCTGCAACGTATACAACTACATTTGCCACCTTTTTGCAGAAGTCTTTGGCCTGCAAGCTGGCGAATATTACTCTTTTTCACACCAGCCAATATCTGCTGTGCAGGAATATCCCGCTGGATACGTTGCAGGCGCACCCATTTAGGAAGGATTGCTTTTATATCAGCAAGCAATTCCACAGCTTCTTCATCATAAAGTGGATCGTACTTTCCTGCCCTCCACATTTTTTCAAGCTCTGTACCTTCGGTTACAAGAGTAGGATAGATCTTCAGGAAATCCGGCATGAAACGCGAATCACTGAACAGTTTTTCAAAACCCCGCAGGTCCCGCTCATTATCCGAACCCGGTAGACGGGGCATTATATGAAACCCAACTTTCAGACCACTATCCCGCAATACGCGGTTAGCCTCGGCGATATCGGCAACTGTATGGCCCCGACGCATCCTTGAAAGTACAAAATCATATACACTTTGCACCCCGATTTCCACTTTTGTAGCACCAAAATCCAGAAGCCGGTCCACCTCCCGGGGAGATGTCCAGTCCGGGCGTGTCTCATACGTTATACCGATGTTGCGAACCGCAGAACTCTCATTGGCCCACTGTACATCTTCAATAGGAATATAGCCGTAAATATTATGGACGCTATCCCGCCATTGATGCCCCTTAAAATCATTCATCGCCTCCAGACAACGTTTGGTGAACCATTCCTGATAATCCAGATTACGGGAGGTGAATGTACCCCCCATGACTATAAGTTCTGCCTTATCAACTTCGTGCCCGATTTCCTGCAACTGTTTCAGGCGTGCATGCACTATCCTGTAGGGGTCATATTCATACTGTATGCCCCGCATGGCAGCAGGTTCCCTTCCCATATAACTCTGAGGGGATTCAAAAACAGATGCAGGCCCGCCGGGGCAGGGCACACAAACACCATGAGGACAGGGTGCAGGAGATGTCATAACCGCAATAACCGCCACACCGGATATCGTTCTTACAGGTTTACGCCGCAACCGGCTGCGCACAAATTCTTTTTCACCATCATCGGCAGCTGTTATCACATCGGAATTACGAGGAAGGGTTGACAGACCATATTGCCTGCTAATTTTCAGCTTTTCCCTGTTGAACTGCACCTTATCCAATGTTAAATCTTCAAGAATAAGCTCAACAAGTTCCCTGCATGCTTTATCAAAATCACTTCCATCAGACATTGGCCATCTCCGTGACCAGGCGTTCAAGATGTATCCTGTCATTAGCAGAACTCCTGACGTTCAGGTCAGCATCTGCAATCTTCAACAGGATCCGGGCGAGAATTGCGGGAGATTCACCGGCATCACTCACAACCCGATACAAATGCCTGACAATTTCCACTCCGGACATGCCTTCTTCAATAAGCATTTTATCAATAGCTTTACGTGCCCGGGGAAAATCCGCAGCTGAGATCGCTTCCTGAAGGGAAGAAATACCCCCAGGTACATCTTCCATTACTACCTCAAAGATTATGTCTGCAGATAGTTTTTCACCGGCATGTTGAAGAGCGGCAGACTGGAGAAGCCGCAGGCCACAGCCTACATTGCCCTTACAGTGACGTGCAAGACCTCCAAGAGCCTCCGGGTCACAAGCAAGACCCTCACTATCCGCAACATCACCAAGGAAACTTACGAGTTCTTCATCCGACAGGTAGGT
>JBMCCK010000126.1:0-3979 GCA_048619255.1 Methanohalophilus sp.
GAAGAAGTAGACGACAACGACAAGAAGTAATCGTATTCAGGCAGGATCTCTTCCTGCTTTTTATATTTTATAAACAAAAGACATCTTTACAGGTTTTTCCATGTCTACAAAGCGTGATTACTACGAAATACTGGGTATTTCCAAGGACGCATCAGCCAGCGATATAAAGAAAGCTTATCGAAAGCTTGCAATGAAATACCATCCGGACAAGAATAAGGAACCGGATGCTGAAGAGAAGTTCAAGGAGATATCCGAAGCCTACGCTGTCCTTTCTGATGAGGAAAAGAGGGCACAATATGATCGCTTCGGACATGCGGGAATTGATAACCAGTATTCGGAAGAGGATATATTCCGCACAGCCGATTTCGGAGGGTTCGAGGATATCCTCGAACATATCTTTGGCGGCGGTTTCGGTGGGTTCGGTGGTTTCGGTGGTTTCGGTGGTTCACGCAGCACACGCCGGGGGCCACAGAGAGGTGCGGATCTGAGATATGACATGGATATTACCCTCAAACAGGCTGCATTCGGGGACAAGGTAAATATCGATGTTCCACGGTCCCATACTTGTGACACTTGTGGGGGAACAGGGGCCAAACCTGGTACAGAGCCGGTCAAATGTTCTAACTGCGGTGGTAGTGGACAGGTTACCCATGCCCGTCGTACTCCCCTTGGTAATTTTATGACCGCTACAACATGTGACAAATGTCACGGCAAGGGACAGATAATCGAATCACCCTGTAAAACCTGTAATGGTAGCGGCAAAGTCAGAAAGACAAAGACCATTGAGGTAACTATTCCCAAAGGTGTGGAAACCGGTCTGCGTTTGAAAATGTCCGGAGAAGGGGAGGCCGGAAGTCCGGGAGCTCCGCCGGGGGACCTTTACATTGTACTTCATGTAAAACCCCATGAACGCTTTGAAAGAATGGGTGATGACATAGTATGCGAAATTCCCATCTCATTTGCACAGGCTGCTCTGGGTGACAGCATACAGGTTCCCACTCTTTACGGTGATGTAAAGATGAACATTAAACCCGGGACCCAGACTCATTCAGTATTGCGTCTGAAAGGCAAGGGGATGCCCCATCTGCACGGGCATGGACAGGGCGATCAGCTCGTAAAAGTCATCGTAAAGACCCCTACAAAGCTCAATGAGGAACAGAAAAAGCTCCTCAGGGAATTTGACAGTCTGGGTGGAGGATCCGCCGGTTCAGGCAAAGGCGGAGTTTTTGATAAATTCAAAAATGCTTTTGAATCTGTAATCTCTCCTGAAGACTCCCCGAGTGATTCTCCTGTCTGATTCTCCTTGTTTTTCTTTTTTAGTAACCTTTAATAATAATAGCATATATTATCCACCAATCCAGTTCATTATTTTATGTTAATTGGACAGAGGTACCTTTATGAAAATCGTTGTCATAGGTGCAGGTGAAGTTGGTTATCATATAGCTAAATCACTGTACCTGGAAAATGATCTTGTTATCATTGATGAAGATGAAGATGCTTGCCTGAGGGTGGATGAACTCGATGTTCAGGTCATCCAGGGCAACGGAGCAAATGCTGCAATTCTTGAAAAAGTTTTGATCGGTGCAGATCTTCTTGTGGCTGTAAGCGGTGATGACGAAATAAACATCGTTTCATGTATGGCTGGTAAGTTGATAAAGCAGTCCAGCACGAACTTCAAGACCATGGCAAGGGTCAGTAATCCTGATTATATAGATAGGCCGGTAGCCAAACGTACACAGGTTGGTATTGATGTAATGGTGTGTCCCGAACTTGCCCTTGCGTCTGAAGTTGCTGAGATTTTATCAATTCCTTCTGCTATTGATTCTGAATCCTTTGCAGACGGAAATGTAAAAATGATGGAGTTTGTTGTTAAGGACAATAGTGGTATTGCAGGCAAACATCTTCGGGATATAGATTTGCTCGATTGCTGTATCGTAAGTGCTCTTTTCAGGGGTTCGCAACTGATCATTCCTCATGGTGAAGATATGATTCAGGCTGGCGACCACATCGTAATTATTGGTAAAGCAGATGCAATGAAAGATATTTCTTCCCTTTTTGGTGGGATCAACAAGTCACGCAGCCGCGTAATGATAATCGGCGGGGGTGTAGTCGGATTTTATCTGGCACAGTTGCTTGAAAATACACGTCTGAACGTAAAGATCATCGAAAAAGGTCGCCAGAGATCTGAAATGATAGCCGATAATCTTCAAAAGGCACTTGTTTTGCGTGGGGACGGTTCCGATCTGGATCTTCTAAAGGATGAAGGTATCGGTGAGATGGATGTAGTTATCTCTGTTACAGACAGCGATGAAAAGAATTTATTGTGTTCTTTGATGGCCAAACAGCTGGGGGCAAAGAAGGTAATTGTCAGAGCTGATCACTTTGATTATGTACCACTTTTCGAAATGGTGGGTGTGGACCGTGCTGTCAGTCCTAGGGAAGCCACAGTTAATGAAGTACTTAAGCTTTCAATGGGAACGGGAATCGAAGCCCTGACGACCATTGAAGGTGAAAAGGCAGAAATAATCGAATATACCGTATCCCGCAAATCAAAAGTGGCAGGAAAACTTCTAAAGGATGTGAATTTCCCGGATGATTCCCTCGTAAGCATGGTAGTACACCGAGGAGTAACTATTATCCCCCGAGGTAACTACAGGATAAGGGAGGGAGATCACCTGCTTATATTTTCCCTGCCCAGGGCACATCAGGCTGTAGAAAAATTGTTCAAGTAAAGGTACATTTCTGGATTTCCATACTCAGTTACCCAGGGGATAGAGAAGTCGAAAGCTCTAACCTTCTGGAAAAAATAAAATAATCAGTCAAACTGATTCTTTTTATATTTGAAGTCAAAGTTGTTGGTAACAACATCTCTGAAAAGTCCACGCAGGTCCCATAATAATTTCTTGTTTGCTTTGAATAAAGCATAAAGCAAGTCCTTGAGACTGAGGCTATAAAAATTGACATTGGACAGGGATTGTGCAAGGTGATTGAGATCTTTGTCCGTAAATTTGACAAATGTCTCTTTTACTACCAGGCTATATTCAATTTCCTTCCCTATGGTGGATCTCCAGAGAGTTTCATATTCGTTAAGGGTATTTGTGGTGTAATCTCCTCTTTTGATGGCATCTGCAGCGACTTCTGCAGCAATCTTTCCAGCTTCCATTGCATTGATTATGCCTCCTCCTGTAATTGGATCAGACTGGCGTGCGGCATCACCCACAAGGATTAAACCATCAGTAACTGTTTTTTCGATGGGGCCACGAACGGGTACTCCTCCGTAGACCATTTCGATGATCCTTCCTTCGGGGTACACATCTTCCACAAATTTATTAATATAGTCGATAGCTCTCTTGTCACCTGATTTACTTCCCAGGATGCCAACGCCTATGTTTGCCATATTTTCACCTTTAGGGAATACCCAGAGGTAGCCCGCTGGTGCAATTTCGTTTCCGAGATAAAAATCACAGAAATTTGGATCAATATCAATATCAGTAACAAGATACTGTACACAGGTTTCCATATCACTTGGCTTCAGAGAGGTATCGATTCCTGCCCATCTGCCAACCTTTGATTCCATTCCGTCAGCACCGATCACGATCTTTGAGCGTATTTTATATTCCTCACCCAGGTGCATTGCATAAATTCCGCATACAACACCCTTTTCCATTATAAGTCCGGTTGCCCTAGTCTTGACTCTAACTTCTGCACCTGCTTTGGCACATTGATTCACAAGGGCACGGTCGAAAATTTTTCTCTCAAGGACATAACCTACTTCCCCTCCTGACATTTCTTCACTCATTTCGACCATTGTTCCATCCGGGGAATATATGCGAGAACCTGTAAGATCTGCGCATATCCATCGTGGGTCTGGCTCAATGTGGTTACTGAGGCAGATTTTAGAAACTCCTTCTGCACAGCGCACAGGGTCTCCTATTTCCTGTCTTTTTTCGATAAGCAGCACATCAAGTCCGAGTTCTGC
>JBMCCK010000127.1:0-3953 GCA_048619255.1 Methanohalophilus sp.
TCATGCCATCAGCATCAGCATGGTGGCGCAACAAAATCGGGCGTGATCTGAGGATGGCTTTTTTGATAATGCGGGCAACATCTTTCATCGCAGGACGCAGGTCTTCAAGAAACTTGCTTTTGACAAGGAATTCTATATCATGAGGTTCCGCCCTCTGGTCAAGTATACGGTCTATGCGTTGCCTGACGGTCTGTTCTCTTTCATCTTTGAGCTGCTTCATGCTCTTGACTTCAAGCTGCAGATCCTCCCCCCTGAGGTTGACCTCACCTGTAAGAGAGACCACCATATCCGAATCAATGTCAGGATATGCCCGCTCCCCTGCACTTTCAAAGGCTGCACAGGGAATTATCCCGCCTTCATCGGAAATTACGAAAATGGTGGGACCGCCTGTTTGTTTGACCTGGAGCACCTCTCCTTCAATACGCACAAGCTTGCCTACATAATCTTTCAATTCAGACGAAATCCGCACCGGCATTTCTTTTTCGACTTCTATGACCTTATGCTCGCCAACACTTCGTGGTAGCAAATCCATTTTCCCGTCGGAACGGATCTCATTTATCTCTACAACCAGCCGTTCCCCAGGTTCAAGTTTGGCCTTTATGTTGCTTGAATGGATCAACCCACGCAGATTGGAATTAAGGTTCACAAATGCGCCGAATGATGCCAGGTTGTTTACTTCTGCGTGGTAATATTTACCTACAGAAAGCTCGTTCATGTCACAAGAGTCGTCCAGCATATGGACCACCTTTACCTCATTGCATGATTTGCATATCTCGCGCCCGTCTATCAGGTGGTCGATAGACTTGCCGCATAGGTCACAGCTATAAAGAAATCCTTCTCCTCGGCAGGAAGGACATGGGTCCTTTATTTCAATTTCCCCGCTACCACCGCATTTTTCACATACGGAACTGCCTTTGAGGAAGCTGTTTACATCTTTTTCCGAAAGTTCCATAAGATTCATTGATTTGGGTTTCCCGGAGCCCTTACATTCAGGACATTTCTGTATAGAGGATTCACGGGCACCAGTTCCGCCACATTCACTGCATTTTTCTTTCATTGTATCTGTGTTGCTGATTGACCTGCTTGTTTATGTAGGTTGCTGCAAAGAGAGGATACTATTTGGCAGTTTAAATTTATCTACTTACAGAGAATTACAATAGTAAGATCTCCGCCTGTTCCATCCATCCCACCAATAACTTTTAGAAGTATTGTATGCAAAGTATCATAGAGGGAGAGTTAAAGCATGGTAGAACAATATATAATTCCTGCATTAATCGTATTAGTAATAATCCTGTCCCAATCCATCAAAGTGGTAAAGGAGTATGAGCGAGTGGTCATTTTCAGGTTGGGCAGATTTAGTGGAGTAAAGGGTCCGGGTGTGTTTTTCATAATCCCCATTATCGATACTGCGGTCAAGGTAGATCTACGTATCGTAACAATAGACGTCCCGAAACAGGCAGTTATCACCTACGATAATGTGACAGTGGCAGTGGATGCAGTCGTTTATTACAAAGTCCTCAACCCCGAATCAGCAGTTACCGAAGTAGAGGATTACAAGTATGCAACTTCAATGCTGGCACAAACAACCCTGCGTGATGTAGTCGGCCGAATCGAACTTGATGAAGTTCTTTCTGGAAGAGAGGAGGTCAATAAGGACATACAGGAGATGCTGGATGTTTCCACCGATCCATGGGGAATCAAGGTCACCTCGGTCACCCTGAGGGATGTAAGTGTTGATGAAAAGATGCTCAGGGCCATTGCCCAGCAGGCAGAGGCCGAGCGTGAAAAGCGGTCCCGTATTATCCTTGCAGATGGAGAGTACAAGGCTTCCCAGAAATTGCTTGATGCCGCCAAGCTCTACCAAGAAGTGCCCAC
Source organism: Methanohalophilus sp. (assembly GCA_048619255.1). Classification (GTDB taxonomy): domain Archaea; phylum Halobacteriota; class Methanosarcinia; order Methanosarcinales; family Methanosarcinaceae; genus Methanohalophilus. Next base: position 1,876 of record JBMCCK010000127.1, read on the forward strand.
CACAATAAAACTGAGGGAGTTGCAGACCATAGCTGAAGTTGCTAGGGAAGGCAACACTATTGTAGTCACCAACACCTCTGACAGTGGAGATATAGCGGCTCTGACCCAAGCTTTCACTGCAAAGAACAAATGAGGGTGATCCATGAGGATCAAAACCCTTTTCCTTTTTCTTTTTGCACTTTTTTTACTGACTGCTACACTATCAACTGCCAGCTCTGAAAAAGTAATGGTGCTGGACATGTCAGATTCCATTACACCGGCATCCGACGCTATGGTAAGCGACGCACTGGAAATTGCCGAGACAGAAAATTATGAAGCACTTGTAATTACCCTGAATACCCCAGGAGGGGGACTGCAGGAAACCCTGAACATAATAGAGACTATAGATGCCTCCCCTGTTCCTGTAATAGGCTACGTTTATCCCGAAGGAACAAAATCTTGGTCTGCCGGCACACTGATTCTTATCAGCACCGATATCGCGGCCATGGCGCCATTCACTGTGATTGGTTCAGCCCAGCCTGTACAGGTATCCCCTACCGGTGGCTCAGAACCGATCAATGACTCAAAGATGATAAACGCAATTGTTGCCCTGTCCAAGGAAAAAGCAAGCAAGCATGACAGAAATGTGACCGCTGCAGAGTTATTCATCACCGAGAACTTGAACCTCAATGCAGAAGAAGCAAAGGAAAGCAACGTTATTGAATATATTGCAGAAGATATACCAGACCTGCTTGAACAGATAGACGGGATGACTGTCAAGGAAAAACAGCTCAACACATCAGGAGCAGAAATTGTCAATTATGAGCCAAATCTGAGCCTGTATCTTATGAATATAGTATCAAATCCCATTATATCATCCCTGTTGTTGATGATAGGAATATATGCCATTGTCCTGGGAATTTCCAGCCCGGGTGCAGGGGCGGAAATTTTCGGTGCTATTCTTATAGCCCTTGGCCTGATTGGCATGGGATTTGATGTCAATGTAGCAGCACTGTTTTTGATTGGTGTGGGGGTGGTCCTGCTGATTCTCGAATTGCAGGCGCCGGGATTTGGCATATTTGGTATTGCAGGAATATTGTGCCTGATAGCAGGTAGTATATTCCTGGTACCCATGGATTTCCCGCGCTGGTACACACCTGCAGATGTACAGAGGAGTATGATGTTCTATATTGTTATACCCACGATAATAATCGGACTGTTCTTTGCCTTTGCCATATACAAAGTGTTGCAGGCAAAGGGGCGCAAACCAATTATTGGCGAAGAAATGACCGGTGAAATTGCCGAAGCGATAGACCCTATATCCGAAGGAAACCCGGGTTATGTACGATACAGCGGAGAATACTGGAAAGCCCGCTCAGAAGACACCATCGACCGGGAAGAAAAAGTGGAAATACTGGAAAAGGATGGACCCATACTCATTGTCCGCAAAGTCAAGGGGAAGTAATCACTGCTTCCCCAAAATCTCCACTATACGTTTCTTTTTGGATATCGCCTCTTCAGCCGCCCTGTCAACCGCTTTGCTCATTGCCTCGAAATCAGCGGGAGTTGTATCTCCAACCATCTTCTTAATTGGTGTGTAGGCAGATTCACGGAAGCGTGGCGTGAAGTCCCGGCGCTGTCCATCAATAACAAGCTCGGCACCTTGTCCTTTTTCAACATAGCCAACTGTTGCAATATCGACACCGGCATTTTGAACGGTTTCAAGAATTTCCTGCTCATGTTCAGGAGGGACTATTAAAAGTAGGGAGTCCAGGGATACACCCAGATAATCTATATTGAGACTTTCAAGCATACCTAAGACCCGGAGATTTACGAGCCCACGTATATTTTCCTCTTCAAAAACAAGCTTGACTCCTGCAGTCCTTGAAATTTCTTTGGCATCACCGCGTACCCCTCCGTTGGTAACATCGGTCATGGCATGTACTTTTTTATCCAGGTCTTTTTCAAGGAGTGCTTCGCATGCCTGGAGGAATTTGATATTAATGGTCTCATCTACCACATCATGCATCCCGTAATAGAGAGCGGTTGTGGAAATAGTTCCGCCACCTGCGCCTTCTGTCATGAGAATCACATCCCCT
>JBMCCK010000128.1:0-3913 GCA_048619255.1 Methanohalophilus sp.
CCTACTGCATTAACATTCCTTTGTGCAAGGGCATTTACAAACAATTCATTTAATGAGGCGACCGATCGATGGGTGACTGCGGAGCCTTCCGCGGAATATTTGTCTGCAAGTGAGTAACGTTTTGCCTGAGGATGGCCGAATGAGCCGGCACCATGTACGATAATCAGGCGTCCTTCAAAGAATGAAATTTCACGGGCAATTCGCATTATATCTTTTTCTTTGGCTACTCCTTCATCACTGCTCTTATCTGTAATGACACTGCCGCCGATTTTCAATATGGTAATATCGCTGTTTTTCTCATTCATCATCAAAATCCACCCTAACACCTGAATCAGTAACCCCTGTTATAATGGGTACTCCACCGGCATTCTTAATTGCCCTGTATATGGCATCAAGATTCTCGTTACCTGCAAGGGCAATCATACATCCACCGCCCCCTGCTCCGGTAATCTTAGCACCAAGTGCACCGGCAGCTCTGCTTGCGTGGACCAGTCTGGAGAGTTCATTGCAACCTACACCTATTGCTTCAAGCAAACCCTGATTTACATCCATAAGTTCCCCAAGTGCCTTGTAATCCTCATTTTCCAGAAGGCTTTCTCCTCTCAAAGATGCTTTTCCTATAGTAGAGAGAATGGGGGTGATTAATTCCGGATATATAGTTTTAAGAGATGTGACTTTTGCTACAAGTTGCCCTGTGGAGGAAAATACATTGGTGTTACCTATTACCAGGTTACATCGGGGATTTTTCAGATGTTGCCGCATTGGTATTGAGATAGTCCCTCCCATTGTAGAAACATAGGTATCCGCAGCACTTGCAGCTCCCTGTATTTCTTTTTCGATTGAATGACCAAGAGATGCTATGGATTCCTTATCCATTCCGAGTTTTAAAAGGTTGTTAAAAGCACAAATAGTTGCCACAACGACCGCCGCAGAGGAGCCAAGCCCCGAGCCCACAGGGATATCTGATTCAATGGATATTGAAACTCCTCTATATGGCGATTTTGTTCTTATTTTTTCCACAACGGCAGATACGTAAGGGTGGATTTCATAATCAATACCAGTAGTTCCAAGGGATGAATTGATCACAATATTTTCTGAATATTCAATATTCACCCTGGTACGAATATTTACAGCACAGCAAATAGCCGACTCATTATAAACGACGGCGTGTTCCCCAAATAGGTACACCTTTGCCGGTGCTGAACAGGTTATCATATGAACTCTTTTTCCCTTTACTGGATCATTTCACAAGTATGGCTGCATATCCAACAACTGCTGAATAATCCCCGGTCATATCTCCGCTTGTAGCATATTTCAGCAGTTCTGCAGTATTTGCTCCCATATATTCTGCTGCAGTATACATTGCTACAATGGGCCCATATCCACACGCAGTTGCGGAACGTTCCTCTCGTCTGCGGTCAAATTCCTCAACGTCCATATTTAGCAGGGCATCTATCAGATACATGTCCGTTTCTTTTGCGGTTTCATGTGGCTGGTAATGGGTGAAGTCACTTGATGCTATAAACACCACTTTCTTCCCGGATTTCTCCGCAGCTTTTGCAACTTCCAAACCGACTTCCCGGGCAGTATCTATATCCTGTAAACCCATGCATATTGGAAGAACTTTGAATGAATCACCGAAACGATATTGAAGGAAAGGCAACTGGACCTCGATTGAATGTTCATACATATGGGCAACTTCATCCATGTCGATTATTGATCCTGCAAGCATTTCTCCCATATCCTCATCGGCTTCAACATCTCCCAGAGGAGTAGACCAGGTTTGAGTTGATAGTGCCACTGCAGATCCATAGCCCGTATGATTGGGACCGAATATTACATAGGTATCTGCCTTTGGCAACTTAGAATAGGCATAAGCCGCCACTGGGCCTGAAAACATGTATCCTGCATGAGGAACAACTATACCATATGCATCTCCGCTGACCAATTCCAAATCCTTGAAACAATGGCTCAGCTCTTTCTTAAGGGGTTTGATACCCAGAGGATAGAACTGGCCTGCTACTGTTGGCTGTCTCATAATAATACCCCACTTACGGTTAGGAGGGAATAATTATATAAGTGATATGGATGGGAGCAAGTTACTCCCGGAATTAACCGGGAGACTTACAGACCTGCTTCGAAATCTTCCATGGTATAATTGAATGGAATGTCCTTTTCTTTTGAGATTTCCCTTGCAAGAAGCCAGTATATGAGGGAAAGTGCTTTACGTCCCTTATTGTTGGTTGGAATTACCATATCAACATTTGATATCATGTTATTGGTATCACAAAGTCCTATAACGGGAATTCCGATGTTGACAGCTTCTTTGATTACCTGGGCATCCCCTGCAGGATCGGTAACCATTATTGCATCGGGCTCGAAGAATCCTTCAATTGAAGGATTGGTTAAAGTACCCGGGATAAAACGTCCTACCATTGATTTTGCACCAATTGCTTTGGAGAACATTTTGGCAGGGAACTGGCCGTACTGCCTTGCGGATACGACTAGTATTTTTGCCGGATCGTATTTTGAAAGGAAATGAGAAACCTGCCTTATTCTGTTATCTGTAGCCTGTATATCCAGAACATAAAGACCGTCTGTACGTACACGATATACAAATTTCATCATATCCTGTGTTTTCTGCTGGGTACCGATGTGTACTCCGGATGCAAGATACTCGTCTATCGGAACAAGGGAAGTTGAATCCGGTGCAGGACCTTCCGGATCAGCTGGTTCTCTTGTTTCCTCTTTTGCAGTTTCGACATTTGGAGTCTCTGCTTCTACAGGAGCCTCCTCCACCTTTTGTTCAACCTGTTCATCTAATGTTTCTTCAATAACCTGATCTTCTTCCATAAAGTTCACCTCATGATGAAATATCTCTCTTTACTGTAATAGGGATGACACCCTTTTCAAATTCAAATTTAGCGATTTGTAAGGAATCATTGCTGTCGATATCAATCAGCACAGGAGCTTCCATTGAAATCTGTAGGGACCTGGCTCCAATGATCCTCGCACGTTCATACTTTGTAAATGTCTCATTGCTCAATTAATCACCCTGGCAGAAGTTACAATAGGATGGATGACGTGGAATTTACTGGATCTAGAAAAGTCCATTTATCAATATTAATCGGAAATATATAGGGATATTCGGAGTCCCTCCGAATGTGGTTTGCTAACTATTCATACACTTACCAATTCCTTTAGTATAAAGGGATGGGACCGCTGAGATTCGAACTCAGGTACCGGCGTCCCGAACGCCGAAGGATGGTCCAGCCTACCCTACGGTCCCTTACTGGTATGGTGCAACTACATCGACAAGTTCAACGTGTGCAAGGATCATACGTCTGCAACAGTAACGGGTGACACCAAGGTCATCAAGTACTGCAGCAGGTGATTCTCCCTGCTCAACTCGCCTTTTGTAATCTTCCCAGCTATTTGCAATTACCTTGCCACATGTGAAACAGCGAACTGGTAACATTTATGCTTTCACCTGTAAGATTTCTGGTATCTGGCACGAGCACCAGGTCCACCAAATTTCTTGGATTCTTTCTGTCTGAAGTCGTTTACCAGAAGACTGCGGTCATATGCCATGTATGCATCACGAAGAGCAGTGTCATTTGTCCACTCTACAATACCCCTTGCAATAGCGGTACGCACTGCATTTGCCTGGCCAATAATTCCGCCTCCGCTTACTGTTACATCGATATCAATGCCGGATGCGGCATCTTCAGCAAGCATGAGGGGCTCCATGATTTTAAGTTTTACAAACTCTGGTTCTAAAACTTCCAGAGGTTTCTTGTTAACACGGGTTTTGCCAACGCCCTTACTGACAGTTGCCCGGGCAATGGCTGTTTTCTTTTTCCCTGAAGTATTACAAACTTTGTTGGTCATTTATGATTCTCCTTAGAATTTT
>JBMCCK010000129.1:0-3900 GCA_048619255.1 Methanohalophilus sp.
CTTCTGCACAATCTCTGTTCCAGCAAAAACCATAACCTCCGCACATCTCAAAATCATGATCGAATTCAGGAGCTGCAACAAAAGAACCATTTGAATCGTCACTTAACAGATTCAGGCAGAGAAGGCACCGGTCATACATATCATAGAGTGATTCGCGGAATTTGGGTTCATTTTCAAGTTTAGGTAGTTGGAGTACTTTTTTCCTTGAGAGCCATTTAGCCCAATGTTCCTGTGATTTATTCATCAGGTTTTCAACTGGAATACTTGAAATAAACCGCATCCTCTTGTAAAGTTTAGTCCTGTCAGAAGCCGCTCCCAGAAAGACGCTAATCGTCTTTTTTTCACCGGCTTTAAGATCCAGCTCCCACCCGATTGCATTGTTGAGGTTGCCGATGTCTTCAGGATTGTTCTGAAGCTGCCCATCTTCCATATCATATTTTGCGTTTGTCCACCATATCCTGTCTGAAGCTTTGCCTACCTGCCACTGGCTGAAGCGGGGAACAGATGTAAGTCCCAGGTGACAGGAATGACGGTACTGTACCAGCAGACCGGCATCTTCATCACAGAATGCCGAATTTTTCTCATGGGTATCTCCCACTCGCAGGTCAGAGTAATAGAATAACTTGCCATGAAACTCCTGTCGGGAACATATCTCATACTTTCGAATAAGAACAGGCAGATCAGGATGCACAAAATCCCTGATTTTTAATATTATGCCAGATGGATGGGTAAGCTCGGTATTCACAATATTTGTTTCATCCATATAATCCTGTTTTACAGTCCACTCATGATTATTGGACCAGATCAGTTTTCCATCTGCATATATGCAGGCCTGGGAATCAACTACATGCTGTGCCCAATCCCTGCCGGGATAGAAGAAAGTTACAAGTTCTCCTTTCTTACCCATTGTTACCAGCAATTTATTATTACCGACTATGACGTTGGGCTGTTTTATCAATTTGGTTCCTCCAGGACCTTAATATACACATTAGCGGTAGATATTTTTATCTTTGCCGGCAAGTTTTTTGAATACTTGTGACTTGAAATCATTTATTATTGCCATAAAGTTAATGGCTGCGTCATAAGGGGATGTATGAATGCTGAAATAGGAATGAACATCCCCGTCTCCAAGCCATTTTGTACACATATAGTAATAATGGTCTGATGTGAGAAAATGCTTCCAGATATTTATGAGGTTCCTGTCTCCTGTTTTTTTTACATAGGGTTCCAGTAGTCTCACCTCCTCGAAACACCTCCTTTGCATATCATTACCCAGCCATGCACTGGTGTCCCTTTCAATGTCGGCCCAGGAAATCGTATTAAAATCACCCACATCAACTTCCCCTATTGTCTCATAATTTCTTATTATTTCTGAGGGAGTGCTGAATACCAGGTCCCTTTTGAGAACTTCCTGTGGAAGTGCACGAAGAAAATCAAATATCCCGGTGTCTGACCATTGGTGTTCCCCGAAGGTCTCGTAATCCATGAAGATATTCAGGATGTCGCCTTTTTCATGTGATGCCCAATCTGCCCATTTTTCGGCCGTCAGTGGATACCCATTCCACCAGCATGCAGAAAATCGGTATCCTATATCGTCGGTCAGCTTGTAGTTACGCAGCAGGACTTTCAGGTCACAATCTTTCGCTTTATACACATGGTTGGGAGAATCCACAAGTCCGTCAACACATTCGGCAAGTATACCTCTGTATCCCATTTCCATGACATTTCTTGCGATACTGTTGTTGTAAAGCAACTCTGTATTCCTGAAGAAATGTGGTTTCACACCCATCAATTCTGAAATGAGTTCATGATGTTCACGTACCTGTTCAGCAAATTCTGTCCTGTCACCAAAAAGGCCTGCTAGGGAATGGTAATTCGTTTCATCCAAAAACTCTACACAGCCGGTGTCGGCAAGTGCGCGGAACAGGTCGATGATTTCGGGATTCCACTGTTTGCACTGGCTCAAAAGTGTGCCGGTGATCGAGACACTGAAACGGAAATCGCCTTCGTGCTGTTCAGCCAGCTGAAGCAGGGTCTTTGTTGCCGGCAGGTAGCACTTATCAGCCACTTTCTCAAATATTTCCCGGTTTATAGCACTATCGAAATACCTCTCAAACCCTTCCGAAAGGTCCGGCCAGAACCATTTCATGCGATAGGGTTGGTGGAGCTGGAAGTACATGCAAATTGATTTCATTTGCCCGCCTCCAGTATTGCACGTTTGAGGTCAGAAATAATGGAGAAAATATTTACCGCCCGCTCGGCACCAAGATCTGTATTTTCGTTTCCCATCTCAAGTAGGATTTCACTTTGCTGAAGACAGCGGTATATGTAGTTTAGATTGCTATAATCAGGGCTATCCCTGATATCCTTCAACATTTTGTTGATAATAGTAAGTTCATGAATATAGAGGTGCTGTATATGATTGCCTACCAGATTATGTAATCCGTAGCGTGCTGTGGAATTGGTTTTCAGGGTTTCCAGATTTTCGTGTTCGAAAACGTTGACTGCTGTCTGTGGTGATATCATGTCAATACCGTGTTTACCCAGACTCTCCGGCAGCTCGGCCAAAAACTGGCTTATATTACTTTGCTTCTTATGGTGTCTAATCAGAGAGTCAAAACTTAAATACAGGGTTACAACATCACCTTCCATATTTGCTATCCAGGATGCAAATTTGTCAGCAATGAGTGGGTAGCACACCCAGCTTCTGTCCGAAAAACGTGTATCTATATCCTCACTTAGATTTATGTGGCGCATTAATGTTGGCATATCACCCCTATACACGTGTAGGGGATCTCCCTCATGTATCATGTTGTCCGATCCTTCACAGATATAACAACTAAATCCCATATCTCTGATGGCTGGAACAATATTTTTGGCGATTAGCAATTCCGAATTAATGAAGGTGTTAGGTTCATACTTGAACAGTTCCTCTATTTTAGTCCTATGCATTTTGACCTGTTCCCTGAATTCTGTGCTGTCAGGGAACAGGGCTGCAACTGAGTGGAAATAGGGGGAACATGCAAAGCCTGCTCCCCTGTTTTTGAGCTCCCGGAAGGAATCAATTACAGCAGGATGCCAACGACATTGGTCCAGGAAAATCCCGGATACATTAAATGTGTAGGAGGCTCCCCTGTCGATAGATTCCAGCAGGGCTTCATTCATGGAAAGAATATCAGGTACAACTTGTTCAAATCTGGAATATATTCGGTACTGGTCAAAATATCTTTCGAATTCTACTGTAGAATAACTTTCGTCCGGCCAGTACCATTTTACGTCATAGGGTATATGGACCTCGCAGCAGATGCATACAGCTTTCATTTCGTTCACCACTTATCAGTATAATCATGCAAAAATACTACAATTTTCTTAATTTTTCCCAGTCACATCTTTATAGACTTCTGTTGTCTGTTTTGCGATATTTTTCCAATTATACTTGCTTTGGATTAACTTGTGACCGTTAAGACCCATTTTATTGTTGTGCACATTATCAAGCACATAATTTATTCCCCAGGCGATTGATTCCGGATTCTGGTACACAAGCACACCATTTTCGAAATTATCTATGATATTCACAGCATTTGTGGCCACTATATTCTTACAGGCATCCCAGCCTTCCAGCACCACAATACCAAAGGGTTCGTTGCGGCTGGGTACACACAGGATGTCACAGGCATTGATCCAGTTTTGGCGAACCTCATCGGTTGCATAACCTGAAAAAAAGCAGTATTCAGAAACGCCGTATTCTCTTACCAGAGCCTCGCAATCAGGTCGCATATCTCCTTCTCCAATGAACATAAATCTCGCATTCCAGTGTTTATCAAGTATATACGGGATTGCTCTGGCCAGTATATCCGGCCCCTTCTGGTAACTCATACGACCTACAAACAAAACTACTGG
>JBMCCK010000130.1:0-3832 GCA_048619255.1 Methanohalophilus sp.
GGAGTATCTATCATTAAGGATCTAAATGAGAAAATGCTATTTAATAATTCCGCCAAATTATGCCCCCGTTCTAGCATTCTGCTTCATATTATGCAAATCCTTCTTAAGAATCTTATATTCTTCACTTAGCATAAGACATACCAAAGAAATTTTTGCCATTATCAATATTCCTATATACTATCCATTCAATAAAATCCAACAACAATCAGGGAGCAGAATACATAGTACACGATACGTAATTTTTGCTAAAGGATGATAAATTATGAAGATGTTACTATTTGATACCGAATATTTTTGGTTTGACACTTTTAGTAAGACCCTCGAAAATGTAGAAGACATAAAAAAAGAAGAAAAAATAGAAAATACTGCTGTTGTTTTCATACATGTTGAATTGGAGGATGAAGAGAGGAAAAACAAGGTAATTAAAAATGCTGTGAAAACTTTCAAGTGGTATCTTAATAAAGTAGATAAAGAAAAAATAGTTTTGCATTCTTTTGCCCACCTCTCATCAAGTACATCTTCCCCTGAATTCGCAGCGGAAATTATTTCTGAAATTAAGGAAAAATTAATCAACAAGGGAATTGAGGTCCATACAACACCTTTTGGCTACTTTTCTGAATTTTCTATCCATGTTCGTGGCGAATCTCTTGCAAAAATATTTAGAGAAATCTGAAAAGCATCAAAATATATTATAAGCAAATTCCGGACTGGAAAATTCTCAACACAGATTTTTTCAATTACAGCATCATTTAAAATTATTTGATAGTGCAAAATTGGAATGGAGATTTATGACATGATGCGGTATTAGCAAAACTGTCTGTTCCATACCAGAACCTTTATTAGTAATATCTTACAACCTGACTTGGTGATTTTTTGGTAAAAAGAGCATTGCTGAGCGTTTCCGACAAAACAGGAATAGTGGATTTTGCACGCGGGCTCAAACAACTTGATGTAGAGATCATTTCAACCGGAGGCACGGCACGTATGCTCCGGGATGCAGGAATAGAAACAATTGACGTATCAGAGATCACCGGATTTCCCGAGATGATGGGAGGCAGGGTTAAGACACTTCACCCAAAGATACACGGTGGCCTGCTTTGCCTGCGGGAAAATCCGGAACACGTCAGCGACGCTGAAGACCTTTCCATTGAACTTATCGACATGGTGGTAGTAAACCTCTACCCCTTCGAGATAACCATATCCAGAGAAGGAGTGAATCTGGAAGAAGCCATCGAGAATATTGATATCGGTGGACCATCAATGCTCAGATCGGCTGCCAAGAACTACAAATCAGTTACAGTGCTTAGTGACCCCGAAGATTACGGACATATTCTCAAGGAACTGCGCTCAAGCGGAGTAGTCTCACAGGAGACCCGGGAAAAAATGGCAGTCAAGGCTTTCCGCCACACGGCAAACTATGACAGTACAATTGATACATACCTAAGTCGCACCTTGCTTGGAGAAGACATACTCAGACTCAATTTCACAGGCGGCAGAGAACTGCGTTATGGAGAGAACTGGCACCAGGAAGCATTGTTTTTCTCCCAGCCGGAAATTGAGGGACCTTCCCTTGCAAACTGTCGCCAGCTCCATGGAAAGGAACTTTCCTACAACAACTATGTGGACGGGGATAACGCCCTCCAGACCGTCAAGGAACTGGGTCAGGAAAAACCAGCAGTATGTATTGTCAAACACAATAATCCATGTGGTCTGGCAACCGGCAACACACTCCTGCAGGCACTCCAGTCCGCCTGGGACGGCGATCCGATATCCGCCTTTGGAAGTATCATATGCACCAATGTCCCGATGGATCTCGAATCCGCCAAATTCCTCAAGGGCAAATTCGTGGAGATCATAATTGCTCCGGAATTCGAGCATGACGCCCTGAACTTTTTGAAGAATAAGAGCAAAAACCTGCGTCTGCTGGAACTGCCACAACTCAATGACCGTTTTGATGCAGAATTTACCTACAAGTATATCGCAGGAGGCATGCTCAAACAGTCCCGCAATCTCGGTTTGTACGAAAAATGGGAATGTGTCACGGAAATTCCCTATCCGGAGGAGAAAAGGGGCCTGTCGGAATTCTGTATCGCAGCCTGCAAATGTACCAAATCCAATGCGGTAAACCTTTCATGGGAATATGATGATGGATGTTACATGATGCTTGCCATGGGTGCCGGCCAGCCCAACCGGGTGGATTCCATCCGCAAACTCTGTGCCACCAAGGCCCGGGAAAACCTGAAGGAAATTTACGAGAGGGAACAGCCGGATATTGACTTTGAGGAGTACTGCAACAATATCTTCTCCGAATGTGTCCTGGCCTCTGATGCTTTCTTCCCCTTCGATGACAGCATCATCCATGCCGCTGAGAACAATATCAAATACGTTGTCTCTCCCGGAGGATCAATCAGGGATAATGAAGTGATAGACACCGCCAACCGGCTGGGAGTCTCACTGGTATTTACCGGAATGAGGCATTTTTTACATTGAAAAATTTCAGTGGGAATTATCCCACGATATTTTTACCCTTGACGAGCGGCCCACCTGGACCAGCTCGTCCCCTTCTTTTTCCAGTATTTCTTCCAGATGGGACCTCAGGATTTGTTCCTGCTGCTTATTGGCAATCTTATAATGGGGTTTGTAATGCTCCACCGCCTCATCCAGGGAAGAAAAACGGGTGTAATGTGTCAACTCAAAATTTTCCATGTCCGGATAGATTCCCATCCTGTACAAAACATTATAGAGCACATCACATTTGGGGGAGGGATAATATTGCCTGCCATGCAACTGCGGCCAGATACGTGAATAATTCCTGTCCCAGGAGGTCGGACCTGCAAACCAGTAGATATAGACCCTACCATTGCTTACCTGCTGGATCTTTTCCAGTGCCTCCCTGATATCGGGTACATGCAGGGAATAGGAAGCGATTATCACATCATACATGTCGTCCAGTTCCTCAAAGGCCACATCCTCCCAGTTCTTCTGGATACATGTGACATTATCGAGATTGTAATCAGCAATGTTTTCCTTCAGGACCTCGGTCATCCCTTCGGCCGGCTCCACTGCAGTTACATGGGAAACCCTTTGCGCCAGGGGAATTGCCATTGAACCAGGACCTGCACCGATATCCAGTATCCGGGAATTACTGTCATGTTTTATATCCTGCAGGGCTTTTTCCAGTCTTTCCCCGCTCTTGCGGGAGGATTGCCAGAACCGTTTTGCATTTGCATAGGTGCCCCAGCGGTCTGGCTGTTGAACCTGCTCATCCGCCTCGTTATGCAGCCTCATCTGCTCAATCCAGACATCTGCCCAGTCGATCTCATCGTACAACATGCATGTGAAAAGGAGAGAAGAAGTAAAAAAGATTGGGTTTTATTCCTCGTAGGGATAACCCGCTGAACGCCATTCATTAAAACCGGATTCCATATTGTAGACATCACAATAACCCGCATCAAGCAGAATATTCGATGCCGTTACACTCCGCCTGCCACTGCGACAATATACAACAACCGCAGTATCTGTGGGCACCTCATCCAATCGATTTTTCAGTTCAGAAACAGGGATCAGGTAGGAATCCTCCAGATGTCCCGCATCATACTCAGACTGAGTACGCACATCCAGGATGAAAACGTCCTGTTCTTCAATCAGATTTAACGCCTCTGCTGCAGAAACATCGGAATATTCACAGTTTTCAGTTTGTGATGTGGTGTTATCAACCTCCTGCTGTACACAGCCTGCCAGAGCCAGAGTTGCCAGTACACAAATTAACACAATAATTGTATTTTTGCTCACAATTCAACTCTCCCTGCAAAAATAATTCCCTTCAAGAGCA
>JBMCCK010000131.1:0-3827 GCA_048619255.1 Methanohalophilus sp.
ATGATGCAGAAACTGTGGAAGAGACGCGCAGCCAGATTCTGGATAATGCCACAGAATTTATTCAAAACGCCGATACAGCCCTTGATAAGATTGGAGAGATCGGTGCAAAACGCCTCCGTGACGGGGATACAGTCATGACCCACTGTAATTCCCACGCAGCCCTTGCAATCATAAAAACCGCACACAAGCAGGGAAAAAGGATAAAGGTTTATACGACCGAATCGAGACCCCGCAGACAGGGTTTCATCACAATAAAAGAACTCAGTGACGCCGGAATTGATACAACCCTCATCGTAGATTCCGCAGTGCGATATACAATGAAAAATGTGGACACTGTAATTGTAGGTGCAGATTCAATTACCGTAAATGGTGCTCTTGTTAACAAGATCGGTACCTCCCAGCTGGCACTGGCAGCCCATGAAGCACGTGTCAACTTCATATCCGCAGCCGAGACCTACAAATTCAGTCCTTCTACCCTTTTTGGTGACCTGGTGGAAATCGAGGAACGTGACCCTGATGAAGTCATATCCAGCGATAAACTTGATAATATGCCAGATGTTAAAATAAGCAACCCTGCCTTTGATGTCACACCATCCGAATACATTGACCTGATAGTGACCGAGGCGGGAGCATTCCCTCCGGAGATGGCTTATGTGATAATAAAAGAACATCTGGGCTGGGAACTGAAAAAAATGGGATGATTCAATCCCGTTTTCCCACGGCCGCCAGGTAAACCACGAAATGTTTGTCCCCGTCAAGACCAAGCAGAGAATTCAGTTCATCATCCTTAAAAGCCGCAACTGCACAAACACCACATTTTACCGCCTGTGATGCCAGATAGAGATTCTGACAAACATGTCCGGCATCCAGATGCAGGTAACGGTAACCCCGCTCACCATATCGCCAGGCCATTCTTTCAGACACAGCAACCCATATGAAAACAGCCCCGCAGTTGTGCACGAAAGGCTGATCCAGACATGCATGGGCAACCTTTGACATGATATTCTCATCCTGTTGTTCCTCAACAAGCGAATGTTCCAGTGCAAGATAGCGGTACAACCCCTGCTCCAGCCCTTCCACATTGCCAATCGAAAGATAGGTTTCAAAGGCATGTCTTGCACCCGCTGAAGGAACGGTACGGAAAGTGGCTACGTCATCCATTACTTTTTTTACTCCCTGCGTGGCCCAAAGCAACCAGGCAAGATTCTGCAGGGAGAGGGGAGATGTTGTGAAATTCCTTTCACTATGACGGGAGTTGATAGCCATTTTGAGATCTACCGAATCCATTTCCAAACCGCCAGCTTCTGGAAGGGATATCAGGGACTTATCTGCATCAGGTGCTATTTCGAGGGGCGGAGGGGAACGACCCAGCATCTGAGGGGACGGGGCCAGTTCACCAAATCTGGTTGCTTCCATGAAACGTTTGCCTTCTCCGGTCATTCAATACACCTTCAATATGCAAGTTTGCCAAAGGGAGATTTCTCGTAATAATTTACAAAATTCTCGACCATGTTATCATCCTGTACCTCCGAGCCAAATAACAGGTTTGTAATTGAAGGTTTGTTCACATAGTAGATAGAGGGTTCTCCTTCAATTCCACCCATAACAGCAGCCCTATCGATAGCATCATAGAAATTGCCGTACTCATCGATAAGCCCGATACGTTTGGCAGAGACACCTGTGTAGATGCGCCCGTCTGCTATATCCTTCACTTCACTGACCGTCATATTGCGCCCCTGGGCCACATCCTGTACGAAAAGATTGTAATTTTCCATTATTACACGGTCTGCATATTCTTTTTCTTCATCGCTAAGCCCGCGCCATGTTCCGCCCATATCTTTGAACTCACCTGATTTAGCAACATGGAAATCAATACCTTCCTCCTCGTAATGAGCAGACATATTACGGAAGGTCCATATCACCCCAATACTACCTGTCATGGTATTTCGATTTGCAACTATCAGATCGGTACTGGAAGACACGTGATAGGCAGCACTGGCAGCCACATCTCCCATGGAAGTCACAACCGGCACACCTGCCTGTTGGGCTTTTCTTATTTCCGTATTGATCTCTTCTGAGGCTGAGCCAGAACCACCACCACTATTGACCCGCAATACAATGGCTTTTACGCTATCGTCATCAACTGCCTTACGGATACTGGAAGAGATGTCCTCTGATGTGGCATAGCCGAGTCCTGAAGGGACACTGCCGGTCAGCATCGTACCCTGGATATAGATTACAGCCACCCTGTCATTGTCGGGGTAAAAATCCCCTCCGGCTGCATAATAGATTATTGCAAAACTCGAACCGATTACTAAAAGCAGGACTGCAATAAGGGCGGCATATTTACCAAAATTACTTTTTTTTTCAGGAGCATTCATCCGGTTTTTGCCGGGTTCATCGGGAGGAGACAAAGGAGGCGAACCGGATACAGGCTGTCCCTGCACAGGCTCTTCATAAGGCTCATCTTCTAACTCCGTATAAAGAGATTTGTCACTACCTGCAAGAAACTGTTCTCTGCCCGAGAAACTTTCGCCCTCATCATTATTTGTGGGATCGTTTTCGTTCATTTTATTCCTCTATATAAAAGCAAATATTCTTTTGAGCCTTCAAATACCTTCTGACACAACTACCCTATTAAGACAAGGAGCGAAATGTATTTTATAATTGTCTCCCATCCCATTGCAAACACATTATTACCATTAATATTGATACAAACGGAGAAATAACATGTCACGCTTTTCACCCGATAAACCCATACTTGTGACCTGTGGATTACCCTATGCCAACGGAATGGCCCACATCGGTCATTTAAGGACCTATATTCCTGCAGACATATTTGTACGCTCATTAAAAAAAATGGGTCATGAAGTTACTTTTGTTTGCGGCTCGGATACCCACGGCACCCCCATCGTATTCAATGCTGAGGAACAGAATACTACCCCACAAGCCCTGATCAAAAAATACCATACCCATTTTGAGGAAACATTCAAGTCTGTAGGTATCGAATTCGATGCCTTCGGTACAACCGATGACCCAACAAACCATAACCGCACTCATGATATAGTAAATCGTTTGATCGATAACGATTATGTATATTCCAAAATTATCGAGATTGCATATTGTGCCGGATGTAATCGATACCTCCCCGACAGATATGTGGAAGGAGAATGCCCCCACTGCGCAGAAAGTGCCCGGGGTGACGAGTGTGACCAGGGATGTGGGAAACACCTGGAACCCGGGGAACTCAAAAATCCCGTCTGTACCATCTGTGGCGGGGTTGCCGAATATAAGGAACAGGAACACTTCTTCTTCAAATTATCCCAGTTCAATGATTATTTGCTTGAATATCTTGACAGACTTGACGGTACGTCCAATGCCCGTAACTATGCCTTAGGATGGGTAAAGCAGGGACTTGATGACTGGTGTATTACCCGTAATCTCGAATGGGGTGTCAAATTCCCGGGTCGTGATGACCTGGTCGTCTATGTATGGGTGGATGCACCCATAGGGTATATCGCCTTCACAGAGGAATGGGCAAATGCAACCGGTGACAGCTGGGAAAAATACTGGAAGGATGATGGTGAAATAGTACATTTCATCGGTGGAGACATAATTTACCATCACTGTATATTCCTGCCTGCCATGCTTAAGGGTGCTGACTATTCACCCGCCTCATCTGTGGTAGCATCGGGTATGGTGAAGATAGAGAACAAAACCTTCTCAAAAAGCCGTGGTTACGTTGTATGGGTCGGTGATGACTACATGCAGCAGGGTTTCCACCAGGACCTGCTGCGTTATTACCTGGCAAGTTACACATCCCATAC